>WQSA01000019.1 GCA_009788135.1 Candidatus Fibrimonadales bacterium | reverse complement strand
AAATGGTAACTGAATACCGGGTTTTGGCGATTGTTTGCCATTGTCACAAGGCGAACAAAATTCCCTGACTCATGTTCCTCATTTTCAGATGGATATGGAATAACTACTTTAACCAAAACCAAGGGATTTACAGGCTCGTCTTCTCTGCTAGCATATTGTTCGTAGGTGAAAAGGCTTTGCGCTCCGTTTATTATTTTTGGATGGTCAATGGACAGATACCATCTGCCGCCTATCTGCTCCGGTCGCAAATTATCGCCAGTTAAGGTCATGCCGTTGTGCAAAAACGGAAATTCTTCTAAAGTTCCGTTTTTTCTCATACCCAAAAAAGCGTCCAAAAGGCTCGCATTTGTATATGTTTGGCTACCTAAATAGGTACGAATGTTTGAACTGACTATCATCATATTGTGCTTCGCTTTGTGGCGACGCCCAAGCTCCAAATGATAGTTATAGATTTCCATAATCGGCACAAAACCGACGAACAACTCCCCTCTTTTGCTTTTTATGCGAAGCGGGGCGTTTTCCAAAGAAAGGCGCAAAACGGCATCTTCGGCTTCGTTATCGTCCATATCGCCAAATTCAGCGCTTATATCCGCTATTATGTGCAGTTCTTCTCTCCAAGATTTAAGCCTTTTTTTCAAATCTTTAAGAGTGCGGCGCATTTCGTAGTCCGTTATATCTTTGCCGGCATCGGTGCGCATAACTGTGATTTCCAGCTTTTGTTCGCAATCATCTTCAAAATCGTCAATGTCATCAGTGTCTGTGTCAAGCACGGAAGCTACGTGCCAAGTGGGAACTTCTTCTCTTATAGCCAAAAAGAACGGGTTTGTAGGGTTTGCGGTGCGCAAAAGCACGTCGCCAATGTTTTTCAAATCGGAAGATAAATAAGAAAGAGAAGTTTCTATGCTGTTTTCTTCGTCCAGGAATATAAAAAGTTCCAAGATTTTGTTTGTATATTGAAAGGCATGAAAACAGCCTTTTTGCTGGTTCAGATAATGCAATGCCTTCTTTTTTTCCAACGGAACTCTTTTATCCAAACTACGGTATTTGGCTATAAAATCCAGTCTTCTATCGAATGCTTTATTAAATTCCATAGACATCTCCAAAAAATATCGGTATAAATATAGAAAAATAAAATGAGATTTTGCAGGGTTTTTATATTTTTTTCAAAAATTCGCAAAAAAAGTCCGCCAAACCCACCCAATCCTCGTTTTCCTGCATTTTTAGCGTATTTTGGGCGTTTTTCAAAAAACGCTCATCTTTGCCCAATTCACCTAAGATACTGAAATACTTAGAGTTAGCTGTTCCTATATTGCCCTGGTAAAAGTCCAGGGTCATGCTCTTAATAGCTGAGTCCAAAGCCATAGGGATATGCCGAGCTCCATGTAACCGGGAGTTTGCCAGTAAAGTTGTGTTCGCCTTCAAAAAGGACATCGGCAACGCCAGCGCCTTCGCTGCCAAAAAGCCAAGCCGCCACAAAAGCGTGACTTGCATCCATAAGAGAACTCGTTCCGCGCGCACGACCGCTTATAAATACGGTAATAACTTTTTTGCTACCCTTATAGCCATTTAACTGCGATATGTTGGTATCATCCCAATTTAAATTATCTATATCTCCATGCCATTCAGCATAAGGAAGCTCTCCAGTTACATAAACAATAACATCGGCTTGGTTTGGATCGGTAACTCTTGCTCCCGGCGCTATCAAATCTATGCCAGCTTGAATGGACGTTGAGCCCGCAACATTACTGGCAGATGTTATTTTGCCGCTCGCATTCGCAGTGCCCGACCCCTGCCAGCCGAGTGTCCAACCGCCGCATTGATAGCCTGTGTTATTAGCCGGTGTGCCAAATACATAAACTTTGCTGCTTTTTGAGATTGGCAATGCGTTGTTTTCGTTTTTCAGCAATACAAGGCTTTTGCGCACAGCTTCTCTTGCTACAGCTCTATTAGCTGCATTGCCAGTAGTACCTGAGTATGAACTGCCAACTCCTTGCGGATTGTCCATTCTGCCTGCCCTGAATTTTGCCCTTAAAATACGGCGAACAGCATCGTCTATGCGATCCATGGATACAGAGCCATTATTTACCAATGTTCTGAGCCTGTTTATAAATATTGTATCCGTGCCAGGTTCCATAGCCAAATCTATTCCGGCATTTATGGCATCCCTAATAGCATTAATGGCATTTGGAGAAACTGTTATTGGCTGGCCAAAGCCGCCACCGCTGCTATAATTATTAGCATCTGTTGTACCAGGCGAAAGCGAATTGCCTATTCCAAGCCAATCGCTGATTATATAACCGTCAAAACCGAGTTCTGTTTTCAGCCACCCAGTCATACGTTCTTTGTCAACATGCTGATGAACTCCCCTGATTTGGTTAAAAGATGCCATAACGCTCAAAACACCTTGCTCCACAGCCGCCTCATATCCCGGCAAATGAATTCTTCTCAATTCGTCATCCGATATAGTAGCGTTGTTCCCTCTGTCTTTTCCATTCGTGGTTGAACCATCTGCCAAATAGTGTTTTACCGTCGATATAACTCGCCAATGCGCATTGTATTTTTCGCCTTGATAGCCTCGCACGCATGCCGCTCCCATTTCAACCGCAAGCTCCGGGGTTTCGCCAAAGCCTTCATAAGTTCTGCCCCAGCGCTGATCCTGAGGCACGGAAATTGCAGGGCCAAAAATCAAATCCACATTGCCTGCCCAAGATTCCTTAGCCGTTACCTCGCAAGCTCTGCGAACAAGAGCCGAATCTCTTGTTGCACCCAAGCCTATATTATGCGGAAAAATTGTAGCGCTGGAAATAGCCGCAGCACCATGCATCATATCTTTGCCATAAGTGACCGGGATTTTAGGATTGTAAGAATTAAGAGCGGAATTCATTGAAGTCAAAACAGATCCTGAATGAGTATCTCCTCCATGCAAAACACTGCCATACAAAGAAGAACCATTGCCGAAAGTGTTTGCGCTGGTACCCGCCATCCGCTGCGTCATCTGGTAAATTTTCTGGTCCAAATTAGTCATTAACTTCATCACGGAGTCTATGCGATCTTCAAGCGGATCGCGTTGCAAAACTACGGTCCCAACATCCTGTTCAAAATTCTCAAAATCTACCTCCTGCGGCAAAAAGCCAGTTTTGCGCACAATTAGTCGAATATCTTTGCCATCTATAGTAACAAGCTTGGCAAAATTTTTCGTTTTTTGATTAACTTCGCCTATTTTTAACTCACCTCCCTTATGGTAAACCGAGCCTAAGTTAAATACTCTGCCGTTTTCGGTTTTGCCCAAAAGAACATAAATGCCTTGAGGCAAGCTGTTTGCGGGGTAAACACGTCCCTTCAAATCCATAACCTGATAGCTCGCAAACTTGGCGGGAAAAAGCTCCGCAGGTCTTGCTATAGGGGTTGTAGGCGCATCTTTGCCTGGCAAAAGAGTAAAATTGCCATTTGCCTCGCTCAAAGTTCTAGCGTAGGCGAGCAAATCGTTGTCCAGTTTCAGCAAAACAACAGCATCTTTAATAGATGCTCCAGCTCCATCTTTAACGGTGCCTGTTAAATTCAGGGGAGCGGCAAAAGCACTCGCCGCAAAGAAAGCGGTTAAAACTATTGAAAAATTACGCATATATATAATATAGTATTTTCTAAATTCCAATATTCATGAAAAAATTCTATTCCCTGAGCCTTGGATGCGCAAAAAACCAAGTGGACAGCGAACGTGCGACTGCAGAGCTTTTATCCGCAAACCTCAATGCCGTTGCCAATCCAAAAGACAGCGATGTGATACTCATAAATACATGCGGATTTATAGAATCTGCAAAAGAAGAATCCATAGAAACAATACTCTCGCTCCTTAAAGACAAAAAAGCAAAGCAAAAAGCCATAATTTACGGATGCCTAAGCCAAAGATATTCAAAAGAATTAGCAAAAGAAATCCCAGAAGCGGACTTTTGGCTGGGCAACTATCGCGCAGGAATGCTGCTGGAAGCATTGGGATTTGAATCTCAAGCCAAATTGTGCAAGGCAAATCCGCCTAAAAGGATAAGAATTTCCGAGTTTCCGCACCACGCATACCTGAAAATAGCCGAAGGATGCAACCGAGCATGCTCATTCTGCGCAATACCGGCAATACGAGGGAAACAAGTCTCGCAAAGCATTGAAAATCTGGTAAACGAAGCAAAGCAATTGGAAGAAAACGGAGTCAAGGAACTCTCCTTGATTGCCCAGGATCTCAGTTCCTACGGAACGGATTTATACAAAACGGCAAGTTTGGAGAGGCTTTTGGAAGCATTGCTCAAACACACGAAAATCCCCTGGCTGCGCCTGATGTACCTCTACCCAGAGCACATAACCGACGGATTGCTAAGCTTAATGGCAAAAGAGCCTCGCATTTGCAAATACGCAGATATGCCAATTCAGCATGCAAGCGACAAAATGCTTAAGCTGATGCGCAGAAAATACAGCGCAAAAAATTTGAAAGCATTGCTCTATAAAATGCGAGAAAAAGTGCCCGATATATCGCTTAGAACAACCGTGCTTTTGGGCTTCCCAGGCGAAACCCACAGCGATTTTGAAGAGCTTATGAGCCTGATAGAAGAAATTCGCTTTGAACTTCTGGGCGGCTTTATATGGTCTCCGGAAGAAGGAACTTCTGCTATGAGATTAGAGGAAAGGAGAGTATCTGCAAAAAACGCAAGAATAAGACTTGACGCTCTGATTGAAAGACAAGACGAAATTTCCGAAGAAAAAAATCGCGAACTAATCGGCAAAACTCTTGAAGTTATTCTAGACAGCGCATCAGAAGCTCGCACTCAAGGCAACGCTTTGGAAACAGACAACATAGTGAAGATTTCAAAAGGCAAAGCCGGGGAAATAAAAAAAGCAAAAATAACAGATGCCAGAGCGCACGAGCTGGATGGAGTTTTTGTAAATTAAAGAAATGAGAATTGGCAGTCCTGTAAATCTTTTAATCCTGTTAATCGTGGTTCAGACGTTTTCCTGCGCCTCTACTTCCATGGTTAGGGAAAATACGAACGCACGTTATGAGGAATACAAAAGCGCTGTGAAATATCACGATGAAGCTGAAAAAAATTACCTTACTCTGCTTGCAAATTTGGAAAGATACCCAAAAGACGAATTTCTTTTGATACGTAAACAATTGCTGCGCAAAGAAATAGAACAAAATCGGGTGCTTATGCTGCAAGCTCGCAGCGAATTTGAAAAAGCATTGCAGGAATGGGACACTGAAGTACAGAAGATGGAAACGGGGCTGCCAAGAGATTCCGTGGACTTAAGGCAGATTTTCGGATTACCTGCTCCAAAGGTCAAAGAGTAGCTTCCCTGCCAAGCCAATGCTCGCAACTTGAATTACTCTCCTAATCCAAATCTGATCGTTCTTATGCTGAAATTTGCTGCCCAAATAACCACCTAAAATACCACCAAAAGCTACGCAAAACGCAAGGCTGAATATAATTTTGCCCGCAAAAAACAAGCCTACCGAACTTATAAGCAAAAGCCATATTGTTATAAAATTTTTAATTGCATTCACTTGTTTTAAATCCAAGCCGCTGTATTTGCGCAAAGCGAAAATTTGGATAAAACCTACCCCAACCTGCAAAAAACCGCCATAAATGCCAACCGCCATAAAACCCAGAAATGCCTTTAAGCCTAGCTTGGCAGGCGGCGCTTCGGGAGGCTTGCCCAAAGGGTCAATGCCAAGCGAACTCATAATCGCAACCAAAACCATGACAACTGTAAGCAAACCCTGAAAGCTGGCATCGTCAACGCTCACAACCAACAGCGTTCCAAACAGCGTTCCCAATATTGTCGGAAGCAAAAGAGCCTTTGCAATATCCATGCGCAAATAGCCGTAGCGTTTCATGCTGAATACTGAGCTGAGAACTCCTATTAGCATGCCAAAGCGGTTTGTTCCGTTTGCAACGGTAGGCGGCAAACCGAGCAAAATCATAACCGGCAAACTGAGGGCACTGGCTCCGCCGGCTATATTGTTTATAAAACCGACAATAAGTCCGAGTACAAAAAAGATTAATGGTTCAAGCACCTCCGCTCCGAGCATAAAAATTTAAACTAGAAAACAAAAACAGCAGGGCCGCTTACGCAACCCTGCCGCTCAAAACAGCTTAAAGAAATTATTTCTTTTTGCCGCCTTTTTTGGTAGCATTAGCTTTTAGAGCTGCGCCTACTTTGAAAGCAACTGTCTTAGAGGCTTTGATTTTAATCTTTTCGCCTGTTTTAACATTGCGGCCTTCGCGAGCAGGGCGGTCTTTGACTCTGAATGCGCCAAAACCAATCAACTGCACTTCGCCGTCTTTCTGCAAGCCAATTTCAATGGCCTCCAAAACTGCATCAACTGCACGTTCGGCGGCGGCTTTGCTATCTAGACCAGCTAGGTCTTTTACCTTTTCAACCAGATCGGGTTTTTTCATAATCTCTCCTTAATATGGAATTCCTATACAAATTTAGATTTTTTTTCGGAAAAAAACAAGGGTATTTTTGATTTTTTTTTTATAAATACCTATTTATCTGTATTGCAGGGCTTTACAATGGAAAAGCATACAGCAATTTCTCAGGAGTAGCGCAATATAGGGTGTTTCCCTGAATGCTAATAGAGGCGCCGCTACCGAAAATTGAATGTTTTTTAATGATTTTGCCTGTTTTCATATCCAAAGCCACAACAGAACCGTCCTGGTCAAGCCAAACGCGCGAACCGTGCAAAACCGGCTGCATGGCTGCCGACCCCTTGCTCTTGAAAGTCCAAATGCGATCTCCGCTCGGAACCTCATAGAGAGAGAGATTTTGGTTAGTCTCGCCTACAAGCGCATAATTTTTTTCGTCCATTTCAAGCAATTCAATGGAAATAACCTGAGAGCTTACAGAGAAGGCTCCAAGCGGCTTAAACAGCTCCGCTTCGGAAAAAAACTGCACCTTGCCACCATCCGAAACAACCGCGAACAATCCGTTTTTAAACTTAAAATCGCTGACTGCCCCGCTTAAAGACAAATCAAACGTATTGCCTGCATTTTCGGAAGAGAGCAAAGTTGCTTTCCCCTGCGAAAGCGAATAAACCCCCATTTCTCCGCGAGACAAAAATACCTGCGCAGAACTCACCTTGCGAGACCAGTCAAGACGCATTTTCGGAGCAATGCACTTTAGCACAAAGCCATTCAAAAGCCCTACGTAAATAGAATCTCTGTTGCGCAAATAAGAAAATGGCACTCCCGGCATTTCAATGGAGGAACTACTTTGTTCCTTAAGCGAAAACAACGATAGCCAGTAACTGGAACTTAAAATAAGCCAAGGAGGATAATCGTTTGCCAATGTATATTTTTTCTCTTTCGGAAGAAATATTTCGCTGCCTGCAGCGCCGGTTTCCAAAGAAAATTTCAGCAGGCTTTGAGAACCATCGTCATAAACAAAAAGCCAATTTCCCTCGCCAAACATTCTGGGATAGGATATTGTGGAAGAAACCGGCAAATATTTAACCCATTTTGCTCCAATTCTACTTGCATAATCGGTAAAAATAATCGAAGAAAATTCATGCTTTCTAGCCCCGTAAATCACGGCTCGCTTCCATGCGGCATCGCTGTCTTTTTGCGTTGCGATATTGTACCATGCAAGCGCATTTCCGCTTTCAAAAGCAAGCAAAGAATCCACAGGACTATTATCCCTGGCTGTTAATTTTTGATAATGCCTGGTATATAAAATTTCGGCTGTGCCATTCTGCAAATAGAAAATCACTGAATCTGCGCTTGCAATAGCCGTGTCAATTTCCCCATCTATTTGATAATCCCACAAATTATTCAGAAGCGTGTCAAATACAGATATGCCGCCGCTTTTCTGGTATGTGCCTATAAGCCCTATTCCCGGTTTGAAAAATTTCTCGCCATCGCTTTTCGCAGTGGCAACTATCTTTCCGGAATTCTTGTTCAGCAAGCTGATGTTTCCGCTTATATCCAAAACATAAATTTTGTCTCCTATGTCTTTTACATCAAGCACGTCAAAGGTTGATATGCGAACCGGAAAATCCAGGCCGCTGCCAAGGCTGTAAAAATAAAGCGCGTTTTCGCAGTAAAGAAACAATCCATCTAAAGTTAAAAATACTTTGGCAGGTTTATCTACAAAAGGAATGTTCCAAGTTCTTGTTCCATCTTTTTTAGAGACCAGGTGCAGAGAATTGTCCGGGCATTTATACACAATATGCTGAGCCAAATACAGCTCCCCTTCCATATCGCATTCCAAAAAACGCTCATCTTTTTTCACTTGCGATAAAGGAGCATCCCAGTTGCGAACTTCATTTGCCATTTTTATTTTTTCATTGCTTGCACCTAAAGATTTTTCCCGGTCAGCAGCCATATATGCAAACGAAACGCTTTGCGAATTGTTCTTCAAAAAAGCATAATGCTCAAGCGCTTTCAAAGTATCGTTTTTTGCTTCTGCAATTTTAGCCAAATACAAATGCGCTTTCAACTTTTCACGCACCAAAGCTTCAGAAAGTTCCAAAGCCTGGCTGAATAACCGCTCTGCCTTAGCAGTATCTGCGTCAACGCTCAATGCATAAGCAGCCTCTTGAATCCTATCATTGACAGGAGAAGCTATAGCGCTCAAGCACAAGAGCAGTACAACAGCCGCTCCTCTAAGCATCCAGCTTATACCCCATTCCTCTTATGGATAAAATGAGTCTTGGATTTTCAGGATCATCCTCTATTTTCTGCCTGAGCTTCACTATATAGTTATCTATTGTTCTCGAGTTTGAGCTCGAATCGATTAACTGTATAAGATCTTCTCTGGATATAACTTCTCCGCGCCGCTTGCAAAACAGATTGAGAATTTGAAACTCCCTTACATTCAAATCCAAAGTGGTTTCGTTTTTGGTTGCCTCGTATTTTTTGAAGTCCAGCATAATACCGCTGAACTCCGCAATCTCATTGCTAAAAGCGAGAGAATCCATTTGCGTGGCAATCTTCCGGAAAAAAGCATTGACTCTTGCAAGCAGTTCCAAAGTTGAAAAAGGCTTTGTTATATAATCGTCTGCGCCTATGTTCAATCCCCTGACTTTAGAGGCTTCTTCGCCTTTCGCAGTTAGCATTATGATGACCAAAGTCGGATATTTTTCTCGCAAAATGCGGCAAACATCAAAGCCGTTTTTCTTGGGCATCATAACATCTAAAAGAATAAGGTGAGGCAAAAACTCGTCTGCTTTCTGCAAAGCCTCATCGCCATCGCCTGCAACAGCAACCTGATAATCTTCCATCTCAAGGCACTCTTGCAAACCGGCTCTTATGAACTCTTCGTCTTCAACAATCAAAACTTTATACTGCATTATCTTTGTCCAAAATATTTGCGACCAATATTGTTGTCGTTGTCTTTGTAATCCACATATGCGGGTTCAAAGTCTTTGCCATACGCAAAGGCTATTTGAGCATTGCAAGTTTTTTCTGAACGCAACTCGCCCTCGGAACCTTTGAACGGCTGGTTAACAGACTTGAACATTCCGGTTTTTTCATCAACCCTGTCAATATTGCAATATCCACGACCTACATATTTGCCAGCAGCTTCCTCTCCGGTCTTTGAAACAACTTTGAGTTTGTTCGGTTCAAAAACTGCATTATTGCCGGTAGCATTCCAAATTTGAATTTCGCCTGTAATGCCTGTCGGAGCTATGCTCAAAATCGGGAAAGCCAGAACATAGCCGTATTTATCAACCATGCGGCTAGCACGCTGCCCTATTATGTCTTCGGCAAAAATCAAGAATGTGCCACGATTTTTAACGCGAACGGCATCCAAGGCTTTCTTCAACTGCTCATTTTTGGGAGCCACCACCTCGGCCTCCAAAAGAATGTATTCAGCAGTTATATCATTCTCCGTACCCTTGGAGTTTTCAAGAGCTTTGGAAACAATCGCTTTTTCCGCTTCATCGCGAGCCGCTTTGGGCACGTTCCCGTTCACGTTGCCGCGCTTGGCAATGCTGATTGCGCTATCCAAATTGCGGAAACCCTGCAAGATGTACTCATATTCGTAACCATCCTTAACTTGAGCAACTCCTATCTCGGAGAGACCTGCCACCACAGAGTCTAGGGTAGCGGCTTTCTTTACGTTTGGCATATTCTTGTGAATTTGCTCCACGTAATTGCGGATAATGTCGTCGCTGGAGTTCTTTTTGGCCGTCTGTTTTGCGGCGGCGGTATAGGCAATCACGAAATTATCGTAAAAATCCTTGGAAACTTTGCCTTTTTTCAGGGCATTAGTATAGGAATTGACGGCATTTCTGTATTTGCCCTCCTTTAAAAAGGAGTCTCCATTGCTTTCATTTTTACCTTTACAGCCCGTAAAACCCAAAAAAAGGCCAATTAGGACTAAAAAAGAGACATTTTTTCTGAACATAAAGCACCTCTAGTTGAAGTTGGAATACTATTTGAAATAAAAATAGTTCTTTTTTTTTTAAAATAAAATATTTTATTACGTTATGAGAGTATTTTTATGAAGATTCTTGTTATTTGCTCTGAAAACTATGCAGCGAACGACAGTCCCTTTGCGCGGGCTGTCGGCTGCATAGTTTCTGCCTACCGTAGATGGGGAGCTAAAGTTTTGGGTTTTTCGCCATTTTATGCCCAATTTACCAGCGACAGCAACAGCAGCAGCAGAATCGGGAGAAAATTCGTTGAAAAACTGGGGCACAAGGAATATTTCGCGCTCCGAAGCTCAGGCAGCGAAGACGATTTTTTCATACAATACGCAGAATATTTTGGCCGAGCTGGCATATACAGCGACCCCAACCCCGTGGAGAAAGCCTATAGCGATAACCATTTGAGATTCTCCTTTCTGGCATCCGCAGCTCTGACATGCTGCATGGAAATGGACTTTAAACCCGATGCCATACATGTCCATGATTGGAGCGGCCTTGCCGGAGCGCTCACAAAAACAAAGTACAAAAACTATTTTGCAAATATACCTGTTGTACTGACCTTGCACAACACACGCTACGATTATTACTGCAACCCAGACGACATACTCTCTATAGGGCTTCCACCCCAGGGTTTCGACATTGATGGTTACGAGTTCTGGGGAAAAGTGAGCATGCTCAAAGCTGCAATTCTTTACTCTGACAAAGTGGTATTTACTTCTTCGAGCTATTTGTCTCTTATGCTTTCCACTGATTTGCAAGGCGGAGGAATGCGCGGCTTTTTGGAGAGCCAGAAGCTAAAGCTCTGCAGCATCCAGAGCGGCATAGATTACGCAAGCTGGAATCTCCCGAAAGAAGCGAATGAGTTCAAGAAGCAAAAGAAAAACGAATTGAGAACCGAGCTTGGCCTGGAGGCTAATTCCAGTTTGCTGATATACTCGCATTTGGACTCCAACTCTGGCAACACGGCGCAGATTATATCAACGATCCTTGCTAATTTGCTGAACATGGATTTGCAACTGGCGATAGGCATATCGGATAGCAATGCCAATTTTCCATACTTCGCAGCTATACAGGAAAAGCATCCCGATAAAATCGCACTTCTGTCGCTTAGCGAAAATGACGAGAGCTTGTACCGGAGGCTTGTTGCATCGGATGCTCTTTTGTTGACGGACTCGAGCGAACCGTCTTTATCGCTCTTCTTGAAAGCCTCTGCTGCAGGCTCTCTGCCTATTTCCAACAAGCGTTCGCAGAAGCCTTTTTTATACTCAATACCATACGAGAAATTGCCTTATGAATCGCATTTTGACGAGCTCAACACAAAGGTAAACTCCTTTGTAGCCGCTGAATCTTCCCCTGATATGATTTTGGAACAGATTCGTTTTGCGGAGCAAATTTTCCGCGAAAACAAGAGCTTGTGGTCAAAGCTCGTTAGCAATGCTAGTTCAATAAGAATGTCTTGGGACGACACTGCGAAAAATTATTTACTACTTTTAGGTTCAACAAGCCTGTAATTCAGGCTCTAAGGGCCTATAGCTCAGTTGGTTAGAGCAGCGGACTCATAATCCGCTGGTCCCAGGTTCAAGTCCTGGTGGGCCCATTAATTTCAAGGTTCACAACCTACTCCCTTATCACATACCATATTTTCAACACACCCCCAAATCAAGGGGAAGAATACACTATCAGCTATTTTTTACGGCTTGGGTTTTCTTTAACAAACCCATAAAAGTTCTGTTTATCAAAACTTTTGACCAGAAGTCTGTAAAAAAATCCACTGACACAGATTTACCACAAGGTTTTACACAAAAAAAGGAGAGACAATATGGCTTATTTGTTTGAAAAAACGGGTCTTATACGGGATAGGTCGTGGGGGTACAGGGAAATTTCATACTCTGTTCCCAAGCAAAGCAAAAGTTTTATGAGGGCTTGTAAAAACGCCCATGAGACTATAATGGGTTTGCTTCCAAAAAACAAACGGCAAACCATTACAGCCAAAGAGATGAAGCAAATAGTTTTACAGTATGTAAACCTTGATGAGGAAAGCAGGTGTAAAATTATAGCTCAACTTGTATTACCCTATAATTCTGGCGTTGAGGCTTTGGGGTCTCACACTTTGAAGGAATTGTTTGATATTTGGAAAACGGCTAAACAAACAGAGGGGTTGAACAAGGGAGGAAGGTTTGACCGTCTTGAAAATACCTTGTTTACTTTTTTCAATTTACATCACCTAAAAACCACAAACGATTTTACATTCCACACAGCCCACGACTTTGTAAATTGGAGAACAAAAACAAGGTATAAAAAAGGAGGAACGGTTACATCAGCTAGTGTTGTTAAAAAGGAATTGGACATTTTAAAACAAATGGTTAAACTTGCTGTTGTTTACGGGTGGTATCACAACGGGAATATTTGGGATTCAGTAAAAGTAAAAGCCGTTGTTGGGCTGAACAAAAAAGTTGTTGAACCTCTTGATATTGAGGAACAGAAAAAAATGCTGAATGACTTGAAACACACACATGAAGGTTGCCACGACTTGGCTTTGTTTTTGCTGATTACGGGAATGAGGCTTGGAGAATTAAATGTAATAAAGCCAGACAGCATAAAAAATGATTTAATTTCTTTACATGGTGATTTCATAGGAAACCACAGGACAACGGGTAAAACAAAATCAGCAAATAGGAATATCCCCGTTTGTAAAACCATTAGGGAATTATTCAAGAGAGGACATATTTTCAACACAACGGGTAATGCCCTATCCATACGGCTGAAACGATTTTTCAAAGGAATACACCCACACAAATTGAGACACACTTTTGCTGTAAATAAATTACTTAGTGGTGAAGAACTCCAAAAGGTATCTTATCAAATGGGACATGCTGGGATACAAATAACAGCTGACAATTACGGCAAATATGAACACAAGCATTTTAAAGTAGGTTTTGAGCAAACCAAAACGGAGAGGAAAAACTTGCTGAAATGGCTTGAAGAGGATTATTTCATTTAATAAAACAAACCACCTGTGTAACGTCTCCCTGTGTTGGTTTTGGATTCAGCAGCCCATTTCAATATTTTGCTGACGGCTGATTCTCCATTATGTTTTTGCTTTGAATTTGCTTGTTTAGATTTACTCATAGAACCCTCTGTTTGGCTTTATACTATTTACCCCCTACCCTCATAAATAAATTGTTTCTAGCCCATACCCTACATCAAAAATATGTAAATAAAATTTAGGTGTTAAGTGGTTTTGGAATCTCTGTTCATTTTTTTCTTGGCTTGACTTAACACCTAAAAATTCTAGACGGCAGTTTTTCATTTTACAAACTTTTAGCTTTTAAAACGGGTTTGTTTTTCAAATCAAGACCCATTTTTAAAAAGCAAGTGTAAATATCTGGAACATCGTGTATATTTGGTATTGAATCCAAAAATATTTTGAATTGGTATTCAGTCAGAGAGAGTATGTTCCCGTCCGTTGTGAATAGCCTGTAATGTATTCTTTTATTTTTACCAACCTCATTTTCATTTTTTATTTCCACTAGTTTTTTTCCGTCCCATAGATTAACGGTTCTTTGGGGTTCTTTTTTCATATCAAATTCAAATTTTTGGAACTCGTCTGTGAGGGCTAAAAATTTTGAATCTTTGTTTGTGGTGTTTTCAGCTTCATTTTTGAACTTTGAAAAGTCCATAGGTTATACTCCCACCCTGTTATAGGCGTTTAAAGGTTTTTATCTATTTATCTTATAGCATTATTTTACTAAATTTTATGAATTATTTTCCTGTTTTTTATATAAACATTCAGATTCCACTATACAATTAGAGCAATCAGGATTATTTGCTTTACACCAATTTCTTCCAATCTCCCAACAAGGAAAGTCAATAATTCCAGGAAATTCAGGATATAATTCTCTAGCTTTATGTATTACCATTTTTAGTGTTGGGTTTTGTGGAACAAGTCCCATTCTTGGTAATACTCGTTTAATATGAACATCAGGTGAAATATCTATTGAAAAATAATCAGAAAATTCAATTTTAAATTTTGTTGCTAATATATTTGCTGACATTGTAGCAATTTTAATTCCACAACCTTTAAATTCAAGAAATCTAGAAACGACCAAGGAGCTACTCAATTTTTCACACATATTACCACGTAAATTACGAAACCATATTTCAGAAGCGTTCCCATTATATTTGTTCTTTATATCTTGTATTCCCAAATAAAATATATCAGCCATATCTGTATTAAACCTATGTAATTTATGTTTGTTGAAAATGTTGATATATTCTTCTCTTTTTATATTTGCTAATTCATTTATATTAAAAGTTTGTAATATAACAAATATTTTTTTTGGTATTAACCACGCTTTTTCAGCTTGTATTTGTCTATCCATTAAACAAGCTAAAACAAAAGCATGAGGATTATTTTCAATATCATTCAATAGATTATTAGCTTCAATATCCTCAACAAAAGGGAATGGCTTTATGTTAGATGTATAAAATCTGTCTATTAAAATCTTAACTATCTTTTCCATATTTGGAACTCCTATTAGCAAACCACGGAGTAAATATATAAATTTTCATTGTTGGCTTTCCTCTTCAAAGAGTTCTTTCCAAGATTTCTTTATACTATCAAGCAGTTCTAAATATAACCAAACAAATAACATCATATAACTATCCTCTGTTTCCTATCAAATGAAATATACAAAAATTCAATATTTCAATTACCAATAGACCCTTTACTCCCAAAGCCTAGAAAACCACCCTGTAAAGCAACCTACCCTCTATCCCAAGGGCTAAAACATTCACACCCCCCTGTGTTTGTGTAATCGTTGGACTAAAATGGTGGCTACAAAACCCCAAATCATCAGCTTTTATGCCGGCTGAAAACCCCTATTTTATCAGTTTCATAGCCGCCGGCAAAGTTCGTAGTTATCGTGTTTGTAGCCTGTTATCCTGTATATTATCCTTTTTTTCTCTCCCTTTTACAAACAAATGTTACACAGCCCAAAATTGAGCCAAATAAACGGGGTGTAACATTTGTTTGTGAGAGAAGGAGGAAACAAAAAAAGGAAAAGGAATAGCTAATCAAATGATATTGTGTAATCTACATTAACCATAGACGGAGGGTGTTTTTTATTATGTTCCTCAATTTTCTTAAAAAGCCTTCCAATGTGTTGTTTTGTCATTTTTAATGGTGTTCCTTTTAACTCTTTAGCTATTTCACCATTAGTTTTACCCTGTTTTTTCAAACGAGTTATTTTCATTTCCTTTGATACTGAAATTAAACGGCGAGTATCTAAGCTTTTACGTCTATCCCTGCCAGATTTACCTTTGTATTTCGTTAGAAAAAACTTCCTCTTGGCTTCCGTTATTTTATACATTTCCTCTTTGCTAAGTGGGATAGCAAATTTATCATTACAATACATATAACCATCTGTGTTGAAATAGTCTGTAAAATAATCCATAGCCATTTGAACATAAACATATCTTTTACGCCCGTCAATTATTTTACCATTTTCCCAAACAATGCTATTCAGTATATTTTCAATTAAAACCTTCCAATGTAATTTTTCTTTGGCTGTTTTTTCAGCTTTATCTTTTTTGGCTTTGGTTGGTGTAACATCTGTTTGTGAGAGAGGTAGGAAGGCTGAAATATCCAACTCTGGGCTATCATTGAAAATTTTACCAACCTGTTCTCTATCTTTGATATCCACACCCTTGTAGAACGGGTTTTTACATCTCCAATTTGTCATTTGAGGGTCAGCATTGAACAATGAACAAAAATATCTCATAACATCTAAATAGTGTTGGTGGTCATAACCTTTAATGTGTTTTGTCTCTTTTATCAAAAACATTATTTGAACACTTTTGTCTATTTTTCCATTTTTAACAGCATAGGTTATAGCAAAAGGTTTTGAGCCAACTTTTTCAAGACATTCTTTCAGTATCTCTTTTTCAGCAGTTTTTTTATCTGTTGAATAATGGTATTGTTTTTCATCTATGTCAATAACTATTGAATTTCTAACATTATGATTCCTTCCTGTTGATATATGGGTAGCCCCAACAAATTTTCTGTTTTTCTTATCTTCCCATTTTAACTTGGTTATTTCTTTCAAACATTCAACATAGCTAAAATTTTCACAATAAAAATGTTTGGTTTTACACGCCCCGTTGGATTCTCCATTACTGTCTTTACCATTACCTTTACCCAAACTGTAATTCAAAGAGAGTGGGTCTCTCTCCAACTTTGTTTTAGCTTTGTTTTTTTGAATAGCAATATCTTGGGCAGTTTTTACTTTTCTCATTTGACTTGTTTTTCAAAGAAATCATCAACTTGTTTTTCAATTTGACGGTCTAAACGTTCTTCTGTTTCCATAGTGAGGGTTTCTAAGCTGTCATCGTCTGTGTTTTTATCCACAACTATATTTTCAAGGTTAGAATCTAACTGTTTGTCTTTTTCCTGACTTTCTTTTAGAAAAGCCTTTACGTCCTCTATCTTCTTCATTTCAACATTTCTCCTATTCAAGATTTTTCAGCCCCTAATATAGGAAAATGTAGGTTGTAAGTTTTAACCCACCACCACAAGGTCTAGCATTTATTAGAACCCCATTAGAATGTAAAACCCTACAAACCCCTATTTTATCGGGCTTATTTGAGATGGGTAGCTACGGGGTGAGGGTCGTTTTTTTTCAAATTTTGAACTTTTTTTGTACTCTTTTGAAAGAAATGGATTAGTTTACGGGTATGGTTAAAACAACTGACATAGAACTGACACAAAACCATAAACGGGTTATGTCCAACAAACCCCCAAAACAAGGGTCTTTTGACGGATTTAAGGTTTTTAAGGTCGTTGGAATTGACCCTCATAATCCGCTGGTCGTAGGTTCAAGTCCTGCTGGGCCCACTAAATATCTAAATTCCCCTAAGAGGTTTAACTTATGCCAAACTCAAATCCGGGATTTTTTGCCGGTAAATTGGACGAGCTGGTTAGCTGGGGTCGTCTGCATTCTTTGTGGCCATTCCCCTACGGAACAGCTTGTTGTGCTATTGAATTTATGTCCACGGAATCCGCGCGCTACGATCTTTCAAGGCTGGGTTCTGAATTTGTGCGATTCACGCCCAGACAGGCCGATGTTCTAGCAGTTTCAGGCACCATAACATTCAAACAAGCTCCCATATTAAAACGCATTTACGAGCAAATGATGGAACCAAAATGGGTTATCTCAATGGGAGCTTGTGCTTGCTCCGGCGGCTTCTACGACTGCTACTGCACAGTTCCCGGTATAGACCGCATAATCCCCGTTGATGTCTATATAGGCGGCTGCCCAAGCCGACCCGAAGCATTCTTTGACGCAATGCTTGAATTGCAGGAAAAAGTCAAAAGTCAATCATACATGGAAGACAGAAAAAAGAAATTGAAGGAGCAATGGGAAAACATCAAAAACTGGGACTGGAAAAATGAATAATATCGAAGTACATGCAGACGAAGTTTTGATTGATATAGTTGGCGTGGATTATCTTGGCATGGCAAACCACATCGGCAAACGCTTTGGCGTTATCTATCAATTCAAAAACATAAAGACCATGAAACGCCGCAGCTTCAAGGTCTTGGTTGACGAAGGCGAAAAAGTTCCGACTCTNAGCAGGGTTTGCCCGATTGCAGACTGGCTTGAACGCGAAGTCTGGGACCAGTTCGGAATTGTATTTGATGGACATCCAAACTTGAAAAGACTGTTGAACCATGCGGAGTTTGAAGGTCATCCGTTGCGCAAAGATTATCCCGCTCAAAAACGGCAATGGCTCAGCGAAAACGATTTAATGCAAGATCAACTTGAAAAACGCTTGGAAACCCTGGGATATAAGGTGATATGAAAACAGCGATACTCACAAATGAATTCCCGCCAAATATTTACGGGGGCGCTGGAATACATGTGGATTTCTTGACAAGAGAATTAAAAAATCTGTGCGAAATATCAGTGCATTGCTTTGCAGACTCCCCTGCTCGCTCATTTGCCGAACCTGAAGACCCTAAGTTCAAAAAAATTCTTGAACCTCTGGATACCAACCTGCAATGGCTTTCTGCAATGCGAGGCATAGACATTGTGCATTGCCACACTTGGTATTCGCATTTTGCTGGAGTGCTGGCAAGCCGCTTATACCAGATTCCTCTTGTGCTAACAACACATTCCTTAGAGCCTCATCGCCCTTGGAAAGCCGAGCAACTCGGCAAAGGCGGCTATGCCATGAGCTGCTGGATTGAGCGCACTGCATACCAAAACGCAGACGGAGTTATAGCGGTTAGCGAAAAGATGAAGCAAAATGTGATTAATCTTTACGGAGTTGATGAAAAAAAAGTAAGAGTTATTTACAATGGCATAGATCCTGAATTTTACAAGCCAACTTTTGACGAAGCGATTTTGCGAAAATACGGCATAGATCCGCAAAGACCTTTTGTACTTTTTGTCGGAAGAATAACAAGGCAAAAAGGGATTTCGCAATTAATCCAAGCTATTCCGAAAATAAACGAAAATGCTCAAATAGTGCTTTGCGCCGGCGCGCCGGACACTCCGGAAATTGCGGAAGAATGCAAAAATCTAATTGCAAAAGCTCAGGAAAAGCGAGATGGCATAATCTGGATTCAAGAGATGCTGCCTCATACGGAACTTAGAATTCTTTACAGCCACGCTGCGGTATTTGTAACCCCATCG
>WQSA01000018.1 GCA_009788135.1 Candidatus Fibrimonadales bacterium | reverse complement strand
CCGGAGCAGATGGCATTATGATCCACAGCCGCCAAAAAAGCCCGGACGAGGTTTTTCAGTTCTGCGATAAATTCAGGGAAAAGGAAAAAACAGTTCCGATTGTTGTTGTTCCCACATCCTATAACTCCGTAACAGAAGATGATCTTATTTCGCATGGCATAAACATTGTTATTTACGCAAATCATTTAATAAGAAGCGCATTCCCCGCTATGAAAAACACAGCTATTGAAATTCTGAAAAATCATCGTGCAAAAGAAGTTGATGCAAATATTATGCCGTTCAATGAAATCATTAAACTTATTGATGAATTATGAGCGAAATAGCGATAATTATGGCTGCTGGCATGGGCATGAGGATGCGCCCTCTTACGGAAACTACGGCTAAGCCCCTTATTCCAGTGCGTGGCACTCCGATGATAGAAACTGTGATAAACGCTTTAAAAACACGCGATATTTCAATGATTTACATTGTAGTAGGCTATAAAAAAGAACAATTTGAATATTTAATGCAAAAATATGAAAACATAGAATTGCTCGAAAATATGGAATATTTGAAAAAGAATAACATTTCTTCGCTTAAAGCTGCTGATAGTGCGCTTGGCAAGGCAAACTGCTTTATTTGCGAAGCCGATTTGTACATAAACGACTATTCCATATTTCAGTACGAATTCAAGCAATCTTGCTATTTTGGAAAATTTATAGAAGGTTACTCAAGCGACTGGATTTTTGAAATGAAGGAAGATAGAATTGTGAACATAAAAAAAGAAGGGACAAGTCTTTTCAACATGGCCGGCATATCTTACTGGCTAAAAGAGGATGCGGCGGAAATAGCAAAAGCATTGCTTGCGGCGTATGAAGAGCCGGAGCATGGAAATTTGTTCTGGGATGAAGTTGTAAACAGGGTGCTGAACAAGATAAATGTTGGTGTATATCCTATAAAGCCAGAGCAGATTAGGGAGATTGATACTCCCGAGGATTTAAAGCTTGCGTAATCGCAAGTCCGCTTAAAACAGCTGCGTAAAACGCTATTTTTTGCCAAAGTTCAAGTGAGAAGCTTGGCAAAAAAACATAAACAGCTAAAAGAAAAATAGACCATAAAGCATAAGGGATTATTTTTTTTGAGTAAAGCTGTAAATTCAATTTATAGATATAAACATTATTCCAAACGGATTGCAATAATATATATGCAAGAGTGGAAAGCGCTGCGCCTGGCAAGCCGAAAATCGGAATCAAAAAATAACTTGCAATAAAAGCAGTGCATAACGAAACGATGTCCATTTTTAATGTGTATAGACTTTTGCCAATTCCGTTGAGTACTGTTGCGGTTAGTTGAAAAAATCCACCGAGCAAATGCGAGAACATAAGAATTCCCAAAGTTTCTGGCTGAACAATAAAATCCTTGCCGGCAATCATAAGAATTTTATCTGGGAACAGCACTATAAAAAATCCTATTGCCAGTTGTATAAGCGTCACCATATTAACGCAATAGGAGAATACAGGCTTTAAATCAGTGCCAAGCCTTTCTTTGCTCATGCCGGCTACAACAGGCAACAGGATTGGGTTATAACTTTGGCGAATTGTGCGAAGCCCGTTTGAAATAGTCAGCATAACCGCATAAACTCCAGCTTCTGCAGCTCCAAGCAAAAAAAGCACCATCCATAAATCAATCCTTAACAAAACAGAGGCTATCACTTCGGAAATGCCTCTTGGTATGGAATAAAGCAAAAGTTCTTTAGGGATGCTATTTTTTGTGAATTTGGCTTTTGGTAATATTTTTCTCATTAGGGGCAAATAAATAATGCAGCCTAAAATGTTAGCGCACAGCAGTCCTATGGGCAGTGCGTGCGGAACATTCATGAAATGGAGCGCAATGGCTATCAAAGGCGAAATTGCAGCTACAATACAATCCGTTATGAACATTTTATATTGAGGTTTTCGCATTCCCTCTGCAGTGCCTCCAAAAATATGCAGGAAAACCCATGGAATTATGGAAAGGGCGTAGAGTGAAAATTCTGGTTTCAAAAGCACAAATATCAGGGTTATGCCTGCAGCTATAATAACCGAGCGATTTATCGATTCGGAGTATCCTAAATGCTGCGGTCTGCCATATACTGTATTTTGCGGCAAAAACCAGTTCAAACCCTTGTCCAATCCAAGCACGGAAATTCTGCTCAAGGTTAATACCCAAAGCTGCGTGCTGACAAAAACTCCAAACTCTTCTTTTCCGAAAATTCGCGCAGTGAGAATGGCAAGCGCTGGGCCGGCAACTTTAAGGATTGTGCTCAGCACATTATACAAAGTGCTTCTGAATAAAAATTTCTTGTCTGATTCCAGTTCTGCCATAGCGGTTATTTTTTGAACTTATGAGACGAAATGATTTTCATGTTTATAATATAGAAAGTGGATTTTAGGTTTGTCTATTGATGGGGAAAAACGGCAGATAGTGGAGTGGCAAGCGCAGGGTCGATAGCCATAGATTTCTATATTTAAACCAAGATATGAATACTATCCTTATACCAGGTGGTGCCGGTTACATAGGCTCACATACCGTTAGAGCTCTTGCAGAGGCAGGATTTGATTGCGTTATCTACGATAATCTTTCCGAAGGGCATAGAGAAGCGGTTAAAGATTTTGAGCTTATTGAAGGCGATTTATTGGATTATGAAAAACTATCGCAAGTATTTAAAAACCGAAAAATTATAGGCGTGGTTCATTTTGCCGCATTTGCGCTTGTGGGTATAAGCATGAAAGAGCCTTTGGATTATTACCGCAACAATGTTATAGGAACTCATAATCTTTTAACGGCAATGCGCAATGCGGAAGTGAAAAATATAGTCTTTTCATCAACTTGCGCAACTTACGGCAATGTCAAAACTACTCCTATCAACGAATCATTCATCACAGAGCCTTGCAACCCTTATGGAGAAACAAAGCTTGCTGTTGAAAAAATGCTGAAGTGGTGCGATACTGCTTATGGCATGAGATATGTGTGTCCACGTTATTTTAATGCTGCCGGAGCCATGCCTGATGGCAGCATTGGTGAAGATCATAAATTGGAAACTCATTTAATACCGCTTGTTTACCGTACAATTCTTAAAGATGAAACAGTGTCCGTATTCGGCAATGATTATCCTACTAGGGATGGAAGTTGCATTAGGGATTATATTCATGTTTGCGACTTGGCAGATGCACATGTGCGAGCTTTGAAGTATTTGATAAGCGATGGCAGCAGTATGTCAGTGAATTTGGGAACCGAGCACGGAGCGTCTGTATTTGAAATAATTAAAGCTGCGGAGCAAGCAAGCGGTAAAACCGTGAAATATGCCGTTGCACAACGAAGAGCCGGAGATCCGCCGATATTAGTTGCAGATGCATCTCTGGCAAAAGAAAAGCTTGGGTGGAGTGCTGTGCGCGGGCTTACTGAAATTATGAATGATGCATGGCAATGGCATAAGAACCATCCTAACGGATATGAGCCTTATGAATAATAATTTACGATTTGTGTTGTGGTATCCGTTTGGCTTTTTAATCGCTTTGATAATGAAGTTGATTAGCCCGTTATTTGCAAAGACTCGCAGAAATAAAAATGCGCCTTGGGTTATAGGAGGGCATAGAGGCCGTATTTATGCCGACAATTCTGCTGCATTGCATGATTATATTGCATCGAAAACTTCGCAACCTATAGTTTGGATAGCAACAGATCCGCTTTATAGGGAGCTGAAGCTTAAGAAGATGAAGGTTTTGAAAAAAGACAGCCTAAAGGCAAAACTTGCAATTTTGCGAGCCCCGGTTTTGATTTTTTCACATGGCTTGGATGACATTGATACTTTCTTGAAAAAAATTGATGTAAGAACAGGAAAAAGAATATTTTTATTTCATACTTTGACTTTTCTGAAAAAAGCAATAGGTAAACCGGAGAATTTTGATTTTTTACTGGCAGTTAGCGAAGAAGAAAAAAAAAATATGTCGCATATGCGTGATATAAATAAAATATTGCCATATGGCGGCGGAGCGCATTTGGATAGGATTTTGGAATTGAGAAAAGTGGAGCCGCAAAATTTAATTCTGTGGTTTCCAACCTGGCGCGATACAAAGGATGAACAATTAAACGCTTTCAAGGTGATGGCTGAAATTATTGGTTCCAAAAAACTGCATGATTTTCTAGAACGGGAAAATTTGCATTTAGCAATAATAAATCATATAAATGCAAGTTCAAACTTTAATTTGCATTTTACAAATAATAACTCTTTAGATTCTCGCATATCTTTGCATAAACCTACTGAAATAATAGATTTTTTTGCAAAAGCCAAATGTTTTATTTCCGATTATTCAGGCACAATTTTCGATTGGCTTGCGTTGGATAGACCTGCAATATTTTTTCCTTTTGACGAACAGGCATATATTAAAAACAGAGATTTTTTCTATGAACTTTCGCAAGCTTATTATGGGCCTGTTGCGCATACAATAGATGAGTTCATGGATATTCTGCTTAACAAAAAATGGGAAAATACAGAGCCGTATCTGCAGAAAAGAGAGATGTGGAAAAATAAGATTTTTTCCACCCTTGAACCTGTATATTCAAAAAAATGCTATGAAACAATAGAAGGGTTGCTGTAAATCATTTTTGGAATTCTATGTTTGCTGAAAAAAAGGTTTAGCCATTTTAGCAAATGCGGATGTTGGGTGTTTTTTAATCCAGTCCGCATTTAACGGTTCGCTTAAAAATCTGTGCTCAACGCTGTTATACCAATGCACAATTCTTGTATGCGGCAGCAGCATTTTATTTAGCCGTTTTGCCGTTCCGTTCAAAAAATAATGCCTGCAGATTTCAGGGCCAAGAGGATAAAAATAGCTGCTGGGCAAAACTTCCATAAATTCCGAGCTTTTGTTCTGAGTGATATTTTGCAGGAGATGCGTGCCGAGCCTGTATCTTTTCAGTTTTTCTTTTTCGGGCATTGAATTTATTATTTCAAACGCTTTTGCTATTATGGGGTTTTTCGCTTCGCTGGCTAAAACAGCGTTGTTTGCGGACTGACTGAAAAATCGTTCGGTTTTTCTGAAAATTTGCTCGCCGCCAGGGCAATATGTGCAAAAGAATCTCCACGCAAAGCGCAAGCCGCAAGCCATGTATGCAAATGGATTTATAGACGCGAATAACTCCCTTGGCAGCGCAACGGTTTCCGCTCCGCAAAAACCTCTGAAATTCAGCAAATCGTCAATTGGTTTTACAAAAATTGTATCTGTGTCCAGATAAATGCCGCCATATTTGTAGAGTATGGCCAAGCGTAGCAAATTCGCTTTTGATGCCGGGCTTTTTAATTTGCCGTAAAGCTCAGTGCTAATTTCCAAATCTTTGAGCGTTGAATCGTTTATCGATATGCATTTAAAATTTTCGTTTTTCAATTCGCAATCGGAATATACTATGATTTCTTTGGGATTTTGCACCTGCAATGCAGACATAACGGCAATTTCTGCACTCCAGGGAAAATGTTTTCCAAGCCATACGAAAAATATGCGATTAGGAATCATTTTTTCTCTTAAGCCATGCAGCGCAAAGGAACATGGAGAAAACTATGCCAGCAACTAGAAACACCATAATGCCCAAAATCGCGAGGTCTCCAATGCTTTTCAAGCCTTTGTGAGCGGTGAACAGCATTCCAACAAAGCCGGCTGCCGTTGTGGTGGAGCTCGCCATTACATTTCTGCCTGTGGTATCCAAAAGTTCCCTAAGAGTTATTTTGCTTGATGTCCAGCTTGCAATAAAGTGAATAGCGCAGTCTATGCCAAGCCCCAAAACCAATGGGATCACAATAACGTTGTAAATGCCGATTTTCCCGAAGTCAAGGAAATGGGTTAAAAAGCCCATAAGCCCCAGCGTTAGCACTATTCCCATAGCGAAAGACAAAAAGCCTGTGGCAAACATGGATGGTTTTCTAAGGCTCACAACAAGGCTTAAGAATATCATAAGCGTTATTAGAATTGCTAAGTTAAAACTGTCTGATTTTACCGATTCTATAACATCGGAGAGAATGAACTGCGATGAGAATACCCTTAATTTTTCTCCATCAAAGTTCCAGTTGCCGTAATCATTCTGGAATTTGTGAACGGCGTGCGCATCCCAACTTGGATATCTGCCGTAGATAAAGCCTATTTTCCCATAGCTTCCATCTTTTTCGCGGAGCAAGTCAAGCGCCCATTCTGGAATGTCTTCTGCAGTAAAAGCTTTGTCAATTTGCGCCAGTTCGCGCAAAACCACTATATTGCTGGAATCATTGCCAGAGGCTTTGTCAAAAACTCTGGCTTCTGCCAAATCTCGAATTTCTTCGATGATTTCCAACCGTTCATTTTGCGATTCTTCTGAAGGAACGAAAGTTTTGAGCGTTAAAAAACTGCGCAAGGTTGTATCTTTTTCTTTGTGCAGGCGAATCATCAAAGTATCGTAAAGCTTGTCTAATTGTTCCCGTTTTGAACCCATAACAGCAGCAGGAGTTGAGGATGTGCGGGTGCTTTTAATTGTGACACTAGTGGAAATGCCTTGTTGAGCTTGGTTTTCGGTTGATTCTCTGCGGAGATTTTTGAGGTCGTGTTCAAAGTCCACGTATGGCGCAAAGAAAATTGAAACCACTCCGAGAATAATGCCAATAATTGCGAGATGCTTGAAGAATTTGAAAATTTTCGCTTCGCTCCAGGTTGCTGGCATAAAGCTGTAGTTAGAGCCATGCGGAACGCCGCCCACGCAGAGTATTATCACTGGCAAAAACAGCATGGCAGTTAACATGCTGAACAGCACGCCAAAAGAGGCTACCACGCCAAACTCATAGAATCCACGGAAATGTGCTACCAAAAGCGTAAGGAATGCAGCGATGGTGGTTCCGCTTGCCAGAATAAACGGTCTGAACATTTCGATTTGAGCGTCTATCAATGCGTGTTCGAGGTCGGGGCATTTGGGGAGGCATTTTTGCGTTGTGCCAAGGAAGTGTATGGAATAGTCTATTCCTATTCCCAGAATTATTGTTGCGACAAAAACTGTGAACGGGTTGAGGGTTCCGTAAAATACAGCAGTAAATGCGAGCACGAGTATGCATGCGTAGAGTATGCTTGCCATTATGAGCAGCGGCCCTTTTACGCTTCTGAAAAACAGTATTGTGAGGAGCGTTATCAGTACTAAGCTTATGGCAAAAGATGATATTGAATCGTTTTTCAAATCTTCAACTTCTTTGAGTCCTTCGTAGGTTCCTTCAACTGAAAAGCGTATCGGAGAAGAATATTGTTTTGAGCTGAAGTGTTTGATAAGCGTGTCTGAGCGAGCGAGTATGTGCCCTACAAATGTATAGTCTGTTGAGGGCAGCGATAATTTCGCTTGCACTGAGCCGTTGAATAGTATTTTGCCTGTACTGTCCGGTCTTGGGCATCCGATTAGCCGTGTTTTCAGATGCTCCGGGACTGGAGCTTTGTTGTCCCATTCCGGGATAGCGGTTGTTTCGGGTTCTGCCTCGGTGGAATCGTTTTTTTCCGTTTTAAAGAAAGCATCAAATGCGCTGGCTGCTTCGTCTGGCAAGCCTAATTCTTGCGGTATATTTGCGTCAAACCAAACTCTTTCTTTTTTCTCTTCTCTTTGCACCAAATCAACCACGAGCGGCAGGTTTTTGCGTCCTATTTCCAACTGCACATCTTCAAGATTATCTCTTATTCTTTCCAGATGTTCAACGGGCAGGTAGATCAGCGCATTGTCTTTGAAGAATTTGTTGTCGTTATCCACTTGAACGGAAACGAAGTCTCCTTTCCAGTTTTGCAGAATATAGTCTTTGATTTCGTCTTGCAGTTGCGCGACCAGTTCAGGGTTTTCGCTTTGGAGCGCGATTGTGAAGCGGTCTGTGCTGCCGAACCGTGTAAAGGATTCTTTGAGGGCTATAACGCTAGGCGTAGTTTCTGGCAAGAGTTTTGAGAGATCTGCATCCAGTTTTAATTTTGGGTATATGAGTATGGGGATAAGGCACAGGAGGATTATGCACAGGTATAGAGCCAGGGCTTTGAATTTGTTTCTGCTAATTAATGGTATATACCAATTAGCGAATCTTTCCTGTATGGGCAGTTTGGAGTTAGGCATGGGGGTAATCTAGAAAATTTTTAATCTGAAAAATTTACTATCTTTCCTACTATGCAAAACTTAACCCTTGAATTCGCAAACGGTACTCCACTTCGCTATGGCGAAAACTCTCACCAACAAGCAGTGTTTTACAAAGACCAAAGCTGCATCGAAGCCAGCCTAGCTATGTCCGAGCAACTGCACGGCAAAGATCTCTCCTACAACAACATCGTTGATGCAGATGCCGCTCTTGAAATGATAAGAGAATTTACCGAGATAAATGCGGTAGCAATAATCAAACACTTAAACCCTTGCGGGCTTGCTACCGGGGCTACTTTGGATGAAGCTTTCTCCGCAGCCTGGGAAGGCGATCCGGTTAGCGCATTCGGTTCTGTGATTGCGGTTAGCAAAAAAGTGGACTTGAAAACGGCTGAATTGCTGAAAGGAAAATTCGTTGAAATTCTGCTCGCTCCGGATTTTGATGCAGATGCGCTGGAATTCTTGAAAAATAAATCCAAAGATATTCGATTGCTCAAAGTCGGAGAAATAAAACCGCCGCAAGCTTGCAAAATCTATAAACACGTGATCGGCGGAATGTTGGTTCAAGACAGAGACATTGAAATCTGGGAAAAATTTGAGTGCGTGACAAAAGCGCAATTCCCTAAGGAAAAATTGGAACTTTCAAAGTTTTCATGGATCGTTTGCAAACATACTAAATCCAATGCAATAGTGATGGGCTACGAGTACAAAGCGGGATATTTCATGATTCTGGGCCTGGGGCCCGGGCAGCCAAACCGCATAGATTCAAATCTTCGCCTCTGCCAGCCAAGAGTTATGGACAATATCAAACGCATGAACTTAAACGAAAACGCATGGAACGAACTGGTCTTGGCCTCCGACGCCTTCTTCCCATTCGCAGACAATATAGAAGCTTCTGCTTCTGCTGGAATCAAATACATAATCCAGCCTGGCGGCTCAAAAAAAGACAATGAGGTGATAGAAGCTTGCGACAAATACGGCATTGCAATGGCATTTACAGGAACTAGGCATTTTAGGCATTAGAATTTTCTACATTCTTATGCTATGAAATCTATCAAACTCTCGTTGTTTTTCTTGTTGGTTTTCTTTGCGATATTTACCGCATGCGGAAAACCTTCTGCAGATGCCAAAGCTTCCAGCGACTTTTACGAAGAAGTTTCGCGTTTGAACAAAGTTCTTTCCGAAATAAACCTGAAATATGTGGAAGAAGTGGATCCGAATGAAGTTACTAAAGCGGCCATAAACGGAATTCGTTCAGTGCTGGACCCTAACACCGCAGTTCTAGACCCTAAAATGAACGATGACCTGAAGCGGGCAACAGAAGGGGAGTTTGGCGGCATTGGCATACAGATTGGCATAAGAGATAATCTGAAAACCGTGATTTCCCCAATGCTTGGTACTCCTGCCTACAGGCTTGGCTTGAAAGCTGGCGATATAATAACCCATATAGACGGCAAACCTACAAAAGACTTGACCCTAGACGAAGTTGTAGATAAACTGCGCGGCAAACCTGGAACGGATGTAACGGTGACAATTGCGCGCGAAGGAACAGCCGCTTCATTTGATGTTACAATTACCAGAGCAAAAATAGTGATTCATGCAGTTCCATTCGCTGGCATGCTGGATAAGGAAGTTGGCTATATATTGCTTGCGACTTTTAGCCTGAAAACGGCGAGCGAATTGGAAGAGGCCATAAACAAGCTCAAAAAACAGGGCATGAAAAAATTGATACTGGATTTACGCTCCAATCCCGGTGGGCTTTTAAATCAGGCAATAGAAGTTACGGAATTGTTCTTGAAAAAAGGAAATCGCATAGTCAGCGCCAAAGGGCGCATTATAAATACGGAAAGCAATGCATCAAAAGATGGCGTGGTTGGCAATGATATTCAAATGGCCGTGCTTGTAAATCAAGGAACGGCGAGCGCTGCGGAAATAGTTTCCGGAGCTTTGCAGGATTGGGATAGAGCTATAGTAGTAGGCAAAACCACGTTTGGCAAAGGAAGCGTTCAGACTGTTTTTCCATTGAGCGGTGGCGGTCCATTGCAACAATTTATGCAAGATGATGGAGGCCATGCCTTGAAGCTCACCACGGCTTTTTATTATTTGCCGTTTGGTCGCCGCATAAATAAACCGGAAATGGAAATAAAAGGACATGGTTTGCGCGGAACTTCGGAAGAATCAGATGATGCAGATACTGTTTCAAGGGATACTTCCGTGCGCGATACGCAGGTTTACTATACGGTTGGCGGCAGAAAAATGTATGGCGGCGGCGGCATAACTCCGGATGTTGACATAGAATCGAAAGTGGTTCCGTGGATTGCGCAGGTTAAAGAAAGAATGTCTCTGTATTTCCGGTTTGCGGTTAAATATCGCACCCAGCTTGGCGAGGCTGCTTCAAAAATAGATTCCACTTGGCAAATTCCGGATACTCTGTTTGCTTCATTTAAAGCGTTCTGCGACGCAGACACTAATTTCACAAAGATGAAGAGCTACTCGCAAATAAGAACGGATGATATTGAAGAATATTTGATAAAAGAGCAAAATATTATAACGGGCGATTCATCCAAAGTTTTGAAAGACGCTTCGATTTCTGCGGCTATTGCAAATTTGCGCAATGCTCTGGCAAAGCAAAATGAAGCTCAGGCCATTGAGATCAAGAATTACAGCCTCAATGCCATTAAGAGAGAGTTGATATCTGCGGCTCATGGAGAAGAAGCTTACATAGCTTGGAGACTCAGAGACGATGTTCAGTTGAAAGAAGCTTTGAAATATTTGAAAAATGATTCGCTTTACAAAAGCAAAATGAAAGCTCCCCCGAAAGAGGTTAAGAAAACTGTTAAGAAATAGTGGAGAATGGAGAGTTGAGAGTTGAGAGTTATATTTTACAAATTATTGCTTTTTTGATAAATTCAGAAAAGTTAGAGATAATATTTAAAACACTCTCAACTCTCAACTCTCAACTTTCAACTAGCATTAGAGTTTGCTATGACCGATAATTCAATAATAGTGGAGCCGCTGGGCCGGTTTGTGCGCCGTGGATTTGGCGGCGCAATTCGCTATGTTTTGTTCATTTTAGAAGCGCTGAGAAACGTTTTTGCGGCTATACAATGCCATCATTTGACCGTTGAGCAAATGCATCGCATTGGCATAACCAGCATTCCGCTGGTGGCAACCACTTCCATATTCACAGGCAGCATAATGAGCTGGCAGTTAACCTACCAGTTCGCAGACATGATTCCATTGACTTATGTTGGAATGGCAGTGGGAAAATCGGTTATGACGGAACTTGCTCCGATTTTAACCGCTATGGTTTTGGCTGGGCGCGTTGGGGCTTCTATGTGTTCTGAATTGGGCACGATGGCGGTGACGGAGCAGTTGGATGCTTACAATGTTTTGGGCATGAATCCATATAAATTCTTGATAGTTCCTCGCATCACCTCTGCAGTTATAATGCTTCCGGTTTTAACAATTCTGAGCATTTTCGTTGGGCTTTTGGGTGGATTTGTGGTTGCTTATTTATATAAGGATGTATCTTTTCACATGTTTTTTTCTGGAGTTCGATTGAGTTATAAAGACTGGGATTTTGCCGTGGGCTTAATCAAAGCGTCTTTGTTCGGATACTTTATTTCAAGCTATGCCTGTTATTTTGGCTATTACACAATCAACGGCGCAGAAGGCGTGGGTAAAAGCACAAAGGCAACAGTTGTGTTCAGCATGACCTCGATTCTGATTGGCGGTTTTGCATTGTCTAAGGTGTTGTTGATATAATCACAAATCGCACACCAATATCGTCACATCATCCACCAATTCTTTTCCTTCGCAGAAACCATCAACATCTTTTAAAAGGGATTGCAAAAATTCTTTGCAGCTTTTGTTTGCTGTACTCTGCATAAGATCGTAAATGCGTTTGTGAGTGTATTGATCTTTTGCCGGATTCATAGCCTCGTTTATGCCGTCTGTGTAAAGATTTAAACGATGCGCGTCTTCCAGCTTTAGAGTGCTGTCTTCTACCGTTATGTCTGGCATTACGCCTACAAATAAACCGGAAGATTTTAGCAATTGTATTTTGCCGGATTTCTTATTCATAATAGGCATGGGATTATGTCCGGCGCTTGTATATATGAATTCCCTTGTACTTTTTCTCCATATTGCATAAAAAACAGTGATGAATTTTCCGCTATCAACCTCGGTCACAAGAGTGTTGTTTATATTTTTCAGAGTCTCAGCCGGGCTTACGCCATTTAAAGGCGAAGACTTCAGCATTATTTTGAACATGCTCATAAGCATGGCCGCTGCAGTTCCGTGACCGGATACATCTGCAATAACAATGCCTATGGAATTATTGCCAAGTTCAAAGCAGTCGTAATAATCGCCGCCAACTTCAAGGTTTGCTTTATACTCTGCTGCCACATCAACAAATCCTTTAGGGAAGCTTGATGGCAAAAGCTGCTGCTGAATTATGCTGGCTTGTTGCAAATCTGATTTTAACAACTGATGAGCCTTTTGCAGTTCTTCGTAAGCCCTGAACGACTCTATTATCAACCCTGCATGCGAAACTGCGGAATAAATCATCGCTGTATCATCGCCAGTTATCTGAGCGTGGTTGGTTAAATCCATCCAAAGCAAACCTTCGCACTTGAACTGACTGCATTTTATGCATGCATGCCGCCTTTCATCTTCTGAAGCGGCCACATTTGCTGCTAATCCTGCGTTTAGATTGGTCCAGCAGTACAGGTTTCCAGATTCATAGCATGGGCACTCTGTTTTGTGGCAGTTTTTTGTTTTCCAGCACTCATCTATCACTCTTTTGAGCAATGGGAAAACGATGTAAGATTTGCATCCGAGCGTTGAGAATACATCATCATCTCGAATAGGATCTGCCAATATGTGTTTATTGCAAAAAATGGCATCTGCATATTCGCCAGCCGTAAAATTTATTTCAGCGCGAAAATCTTTCAGTATTTCTTCGTCAAATCCAATGTTTTGCAAGGGCCTCAGGCAAAAATGCTCCGAGTCTATACCCAAGACTATTACCTTTTCATAGCCAGCCAGATCTCTAAATCCAAGGCACAATCCGTTGAATACCTCTTCAATGCGCTGTGCTTGTGCAGTTATTTTTCCAATTTCGCTGGAAGTGGAATAAGCGAGCAGTTGCTTGCGCAGAGTTTCTGTCTGTCCAAATGGGTCTTCGGTTTCCATATAATATGAAAATTAGAAAAAATTTTCTATATTATTCCCCCATGAACGAAACAAAACCAAACTCAAACAGCAAAGCTCCCCAAAATTCAGGAGATGCGCTGATGGAATTTTTGAAAGAAGATTTTTTTCCTAAACATGGAACAAAAGTCATAATTGCCTTGTGCATAGTTGCAGTAGGCATTTTTTCCGTAGTCCAAAACCTTCGCTCTTCTTCAGAAAAAGAAGTGGTTATGGCAGAAGAACTTGGCAAAGGGCTGAGCCATGTATATGCCGGCAAAACGGATTCAGCGCTAGCGGCTTTTGAAAACTCTATCCAAAGCGGCAGTCTCAATGGATTGTCGCTTGCCAAAGCTGCGCTTTTGGCTGGCAACATACACCTGCAAAACAACAGCTACGATAATGCAGAAGCCCTTTACCAGCAAGCTATCTCAAATGCCTCTGGCGTTGACATAATAGCTTCCGCTGCCGAACATGGGCTTGCAGTGGTAGCTATGGAAAAGCAAAACTATGCAGAAGCAATCTCTCTTTTAAACGCATTTGTAAGCAGATACGGAAAACGCACAGGCGATTTGGCCAAGAGATACGCAAAAAACGAACCGGTGGACAAAATTCCAACCGTGCCGGACGCGCTTTGGAAACTAACCCTTTGCCATCTTGAGGTTGGCGATAAGGAAAGCGCAGAACAAACTGCTGAAAAGATTTTGAAAATTTATGGAGATTCACAAAAAGCCGCAGATGCATCAAAACTGCTTGCAACACTGGAGAAATAAAAATGCTAACTTGGATAAGCGAAAACGCAAAATGGGTAATCTACATTTTCATAATAGGAATTGTCGCTGGTTTGCTGTTTATGGATATGTCTGCGCTGCAAACGGATAACAGACCCCCGGTTGGAGTTGTGAACGGCGAAAAGCTTTCAAACGATTTGTTTGATGTTCGTCTGCGCCAAATACAGAGCCAGCAACAGGGGCTTTCAAATGAGCAAGCAGCGCAAATGAGGGAAGAATTGTTCCGCTCTTTTGTTCAGCAGCATCTTATGCAAAAAGTGATTGCAGATGCCAAGATAATTGCATCTGTTTATGAAATGTCCAGAGACTTGCGTACAGATCCTCCTCAGGGCATAGATCGCGAACCTCTCTTTCAAACGGATGGAATTTTCGATGTTTCAAAATACGAAGCTTGGCTCTCTGACCCCTCCACCTATGATATTCCGTTTATGGTTGAATACGAGAAGATGCTGAAAACAGGGAAAATCCCGGAAAAGCAGCTTCGCGTGTTCATAGGCGCTGGTCTTCAGCCATCAAGCTTGGAGGCAAAATACAGAGCATTGAAAAGGGAAACAAAATTTGAACTCTTGAGCGCTCAGGGCGAAGCCAACGAATTTGACGATATTGCAATATCTCAAAGCACAATAGACTCCGTTTTCAAGGCTGAGCTGGATAGCTTTTTTGTGGCTGACGATTTGGCAAAAGTCAATTATGTAGCAATTCCTGTTGAAGCCAGCCCAAAAGATGTGGAAGATATTTATGAATATGCCAAGCTGTTGACCGCTCAAATAAAAGACGGTGCAGACTTTGCAGATATAGCTCGCAACAGTTCAGACGATCCAGGCTCGGCGACTCAGGGCGGAGAGCTTGGAGACTATGGTCCGCGCGGAAGATGGGTTATGGAGTTTGACAGTGCGGCTTTCGCATTGGATTCCGGTGCGCTCAGCGATCCTATTCGCACTCAATTCGGTTATCACATAATACAAAGTCTTGGAAAAAGAATTGAAGATGAGGTAGAACAGGTTAAGGCAAGGCATATACTTCTTTCGGTTGTTGCAACAGCGGAAACCATCGACAGCCTGGAAGCGATTTTAACCGAGATAAAAACCGAAGTGGACAAGAAAAAGAGTTTTGAAGATGCTGCAAAAGCAAAAGGCTTGGAAGCGAAGCTTTCCACTTGGTTTAAAAAAGGCGGAGAAATCCCGGAGCTTGGCCATATGCCTGGCCTTTCATCTTATGCATTCTTCAATCCATTGCGCCCCAAAGATGATTCCAAAACATCCGATGTTATGCAGAATCAGAAATGGGTTGCTATATTTGAGAAAGCGGCAAGTTTGCCAGCCGGTTCAAGAAGCATGGATTTTGCAAAGCCAAGAATTGAGCAGAATTTGAAAGCGAAAGCGAAGTCTGGCGCAATCGCAGATTATTTAAAAACAAACCGCGACAGGCTTGAAGAAGCGGACAAGGTTAAGATAGATTCCGCAACGATCTCTTTTGAAAACTTTTTGCCTGGGCTAGGCTATGCAAATCCTGCACTTTACAGAGCGTTGTCTTCTGCCCAAGAAGGCCAATGGAGCGGGCCTTATGTTAGCGCGCAGAATGCGGTTATGATAAACGTTCTCAGCAAAACCGTTCCTAGCGAAGAAGCTATGAACGCAGCCATAAACAACGAACTCTCAATGCTTTGGCAATACGGTTCGTTCAGCGCATTCGGCGATTATATGCGCAACCTTGAGGCTGGGGCTAAGGTCGTGAACAATTTGGATTTGTATTACAGAGAATAGTTCTGGTTATCCACAGCGCAATTCCGCATAAAATCATAATTGCGCAAAATGCCTGACCTCTGGTCATAATTGAAATCAGGGGGTCATGGGTTTCTTCTCTGAAAAACTCTATAAAATATCTTGCAATGCCATAGCCAATCAAGTAAAGAGCCATAACATGGTTTCTGGTTTTTGGAACAAAATTCCAGAATAAGTAAATAATCCCGAACAGAACGAATCCTTCAAAGCACATTTCATAAAGCTGGCTCGGATGCCTCAGAACGGATTGGTTGCCAAAATACATTCCAATGGCGGAGTCTGTAATCCTGCCGTATAGCTCGCCGTTTATAAAGTTTCCGAGCCTGCCAAAGGTATAGACCAGAGGTACAACCATGAAAATGGTATTAACGGTTTTCCAATAGTCCAGCTTCTGTTTTTTTATCGCATAAGAAGCCATCAAAAAAGAACACAGAAGCCCGCCGTGGTAGCTCATGCCAGAAATTCCCGTAAAGTGGAAACCGCCATCAAAGCTGAACGGCAAAATTATTTTCAAGGGATTGCTTATATAATAGCCGAAATCATAAAGAAACACATAGCCAAGCCTTGCTCCAAGCAGAACCCCTGCAATCAACCAAGTCATAACGCTATCGAGCTGCTCGCGTTTCATAGGCTGGATTTTATATTTATTTGTAAAATACCAAATCAGATGATAGCCCAAAAAGAAAGCTATCAGGTACATAAGCCCATACCATCTCACTGGAAAATTGAAAATGGTAATTGCAGTGGGATCTAAGTGTTGCGGAATAGTGCTCCAAGACATAGCTGGAAGATAGAAAAATCAGGCAAAAGGATTAATCATGTAATTGGCTTTTTGTACTTTGGAGGGGGCAATGCTGTCTATTAGCTTGGCAAAGGGGGCTATGGATAGATTTTCGTGGGTTTGCGGTGGAGTTTCAAATTTTTCCAGAGTTTCGCTTTCGGGAGTACCCACGTAGTAAAGGTTGGCTCTTGCGTGCAGAATTATTTTTTCATCGTAAGAAAGAGCCAAGGCTTTGAGCGTTGAAATTCCGTGCAGGGTTCTTTTTCCGCTAAAGCACAAGCCTTCGCAAAAAGCAATGCCCGCTCTGATTCCGGTGAAGCTTCCCGGGCCAAGGGTTGTCAGAATTCGTTTCACTTGCTCCAAGTCTATATTCATTTTATCGATGAGCGCACTCAATTCGTCGCCTTTTGCGTTTGGCTCGGAGAGTTCAAAGCCTGCGTGCCAAATTTTCACGCCTTTGCGAGAACAGTCAATTATTAGATCCATGCACAAATACCGCTTGCGTTGGCCTGGCCATCTCTACATTTATCTTTGCAAATGCATCTATCATCGCTAAATTTATTTTTTCCTGGACATTCATATAAGTAGGGAAGTCCGGTTTAGTAACCCAGTAAACAAATTCGTAGTCTATTGAACTTGCATCGAAGCTTTTTATATTTCCTCGTTCCAAGCGTGCATCGCTTTGGTTGTTTATTATGTTTTTTACCAGTTCTATTATGGTTTCCAGATTTTCTCTTGGTGTTTTATATGAAACGCCGAAGTTGAAGACTATGCGGCGTTCTTCCATTCGCTTTAAGTTGTTTATGCGGCTGTCTAGAATGTCTGTGTTTGAGATTATAATTTGTTCTCCGGTTAATGAGCGGAGGCGAGTGGTTTTTATTCCTATGGATTCCACTGTGCCTCTGAATTCGCCTACTGCTATAAAATCTCCGATTTCAAATGGTTTATCTATCATTATGGAAATGGATGCGAACAAATCTCCGAGTATTTTTTGCACAGCGAGTGCAATTGCAATGCCGCCAACTCCCAGCCCCGCCATAAGCGAAACGACTTTGACTCCGAGATTATCCAGAATAAGGAGAAGAATAGCAGACCAGATGAGGAAGTGCCCGAATCCGCTGATAATTATAAATCCGGCGTTTTTGGATGCATTGGGGTTGTTTTTTTCGCTCCAGTTAATTAGCAAGTCTTTGAATATAACGCTTAGCCAAATTCCCGCTTGCAGGAATGTGGTTAAAATTAAAATTTGCAGCGGCAAAAAGTGGAATTGGCCCAGATTCAGATTTTTTACGCCAAAAAAGAACGCTATGGCTGCAAAGAACCAGAATTTGCTGTTTTTTAGCGTATCTGCGAGTATTTTGTTGAGTTTTCGTTTTACAATGAGACCGAAGATAAACCTGAACGCTATATAAACAGCTATTGTTATGAGCAAAGCGTGTGCCCATTGCAATATGGAATTGCCGAAAACATCGTTAATAGCGGATAATCTTTCCATGGCGAAAATGTAGAAAATGAGTTTTCTATATTTATTTTGTTATCCGGAGGCTTTTATGAAAAACACGTTTTTTCCCCTTTTTTGCTGCAGCGTGCTGCTACTAATCGTTGTCTCGCACAGCGCGGTCAATTATCCATATCCGCAGAGGAAGAACTACGGAAATAGTACCATAAATACCACTGATCCTGCTGCAAGCAATAGTTTAAGAGTGCATTTTGAAAAGTTTTTGAGCGATTTTTATGTAACCGGCACTTGCGGCGGCAACAATTGCGCCCGCATTAAATTTGGCGCTCCCGGCGATCCCACCGAAACGGTTTCTGAAGGCATAGGCTACGGCATGCTGATGATGGTTTATTTCAGCGAGAGCGACAGCAAAAGCTACAAAGACCATTTCGACAGGCTCTGGAGATACTACAAGCAATTTTCCAACAGCAACGGCATTATGAATTGGAAAGTAAAGCATGGCAATGCGAACAGTGGCTTCAGCGATGGAAACGTCACCGGCTCAGGCGGCGCTACCGATGCAGAATACGATGCCGCACTGGCCCTCATAATGGCTTACTATCAATGGGGCGGCGACAGCTACCTTACCGAAGCTAGAACCCTTATAGGCAATATCTGGAGCAAGGAGCACAACACCAGCACCGGCTTGCATTACCCCGGCGACCAATGGCAAAACGATTTCAACCCCAGCTATGTAGCCCCAGCCGCCTATGAGATTTTCAAATCTTACGGCACTTCCGCCGACTGGACCAAAGCGCTTTCTGCAAATTACACATTCCTCAAAGCCAACCAAAACGAGTACAGCACCGGCTTGCCCTCCGGCTGGGCAAGTGCCGACGGCAAGCCCAAAACCTGCTCCAACAATTGCGGCATCACCACTATAGCTTACGACCAGGATGCCGTTCGCGCGCCTTGGCGCTGGGCAACCGCCAATGCCTGGTTTGGCCATGCAGACGCAAAAACTCTTCTGACCAAATTGGGCCAGTGGGTGCAGNCNAAGGATCCCAGCGCAGTCAAAGGCCCTATTACATTGAGCGGAAATATGGGTGCAAACGGCAATTCGAGCTATGTAGGCTCTTTGGCCTGCGCCCTTACGCATAATTCCTCTTATCAGAGCCAATTGAA
>WQSA01000017.1 GCA_009788135.1 Candidatus Fibrimonadales bacterium | reverse complement strand
AAAGAAATCAAGGAGCTTAAATGATTGATTTTTATGAACAGGAACTGAAAACTTTGCAAAACTTGAAAAAAGATTTTGACAGCGTTTATAAAAATGCGGAGTTGAATTTTGACACACAGCAACTTTTAACAGGCTTGGCATCGCTGACCGCAAGAATTCGCCGCGAAATGGCAGAAGCCGAAAACGAAATTGCACGGGACTTTGTGGAAAGCGTTGCTCCGGAAATGCTTGTGCCAAGGCCCGCTCGCACGCTTGCGGAAATAATTCCTTCGCCAAGCGATAACCTGGAGAGGCTAATTCCAAATGGAGCTCTGCTCTTTTCCAAAAACAAAAAGGAAAAACCATTTTTTTGGAGAGTGATCGGCGAACATAAATTGAACCCTGCGCAAAAAATAATCTCTGTAAAAGCTAGCGAAGATTGTCTGGAATTTGAAAGCTCAGGTTGCGGACCGTGGATTATTTACATTGACAACTGGGATTTGTGGCATTTTATGCTGGAACACGCAAAGCCTTATATTATAGCGAAGCCGGAGAATCCTTGGGAATTGTGCAGAGACTTTTTTTGCTTTGAAGAAAAATTCCGATATATTTACATGAAAGAATTGCCAAAAAAACTGAGATTCGCAAAAAATGTTCCGATGAAAGCAAGTGCGGAAAACTTTAAGCTCAATGTTTTGCCAATAGAAAATGCCTTTGAGCAAAATTTGGAACCGGTGCTTTTGGAAAGCGGCGCTTTTGAAACGAAAATTTTTCCAAACGAAGAAAGGCAAATAATTCTGCGCTTGAAAGATGTCTTGGCTGGTAATGTGAAAAAGGCTAATTTTCGAGAGATTAAATATCGCTATGATTCAAATTTCATTCGCTTTGAGAGCTTGGGTGCTGATATGCTTTCCATTTCTGCGCTTGTTTGTGATGGGAACTGTGCAACGGCAGAAGAATTATATGCGAAAAATCCCGCTATGCAAATGTGCGAGGTGCGCTCCGTGATAGATGTTTTGCCCTTTTTGCCTTGCATTCAATCGCATGGGTGGGAGATTNTGGGGCTTTTGCAAAGAAATTATCTGCGNTTTTTTGAGGGCGATGCGCTGAAAAATGCGCTTGGAATGTTTGAAACTCGTTCTTATATTGCTCGTAATATAAAAAGCGTTTCGCTTGAGCATAAAAACGCTGTGTATAAGGATTGCCTGGTGCCTTTGGCGAGCGTTAAAATAGTTTTGTCTTTGGACTGGACCCCGATTCTGCATGCATTTGGGGAAATGCTTTACGAATTGTTCAAGAAAATTTTTGTTTGCAATTTGCTCGTTGAACTTACTTTGCGCATTGAGCCTTATGGAATGGAGTTGAAATGGGAGTGAGAAATTCTTTTTTTGAGTGGATGCTGCAAAAGCAGAATAAAAAGATTCGCATTGTGGGAAGCAATTCGTTGAAATATCCGAGCGGAGATATTGATTTTGTCAAGATTAAAAAGAACGAGATTGTGCTGGGCTTAAATGAGATGAGTTTGTGCGGAGCGGATTCTCCTTTGCCCGATAGCTTTTTGAGAGGCATCAGAGTTGGGAATGAGAACGCTTTGGTTTTGATGGAATTTTTGAATATGTTTCAGCATTATTTGGCCATGCTCAGGTTTAGCGTATTTTTGGCGAAGCGCAGCGATAAAAATCGCATTGCTTTATATGATGAAAAATTTTCTCCTGAATATCTCAGGTGTTTTTTTGCGAAGATATTTAAGAATTGCAAAGTGGAAGTTCATTGCTTTGAGCCTTTGAGAATTGAGAATCCTGCTCCGATTGTTTTGGGCAAGGGCGGAAAAATTTTAGGAAATAATTGCACAAGCTTGACTGCTGCCATGCGCGTTGAGATAAGCGGAATTCCTCTGGAGCAGAGCCGTGAATTGAAAAGAAACTTTATAAAGGAAAAGTTTCCGTTCAAAATAAAAATGCAGTTCAGAACAAAAATTTACAAGAATGATGGTTTCCACTTGGGAACCAAAAACTTTGAAGATTTCAAATGGGAGAAATGGCTATGAAAAAATACATCGTATTTCCAGCGTTGCTTATTGCTTGCATGCAACTTGAGTATGTGGAAATTTCAGCAAATTCGTCAAGTTCAGAGGCTGAGCCTGAACCGGAATCGTCAAGCTCGGAAGAGTATTCATCAAGTTCGGAGGAGGGCCCGACTTTGCAAATGGGCGAACATGAACTCGCTTATAGAGGCATAAGCTATTACGATGCTATTCTGATATGCAATAGTCTGTCGCGGCAAGAAGGCTTGGACACGCTCTATAAGTATGACAAGCCTGTATTCACGGAAGATTCACTTTTTTGGTTGCCGAATATTAGAGTTTTGGAAAACCGCTCAGGCTATCGCTTGCCGACAAAGGAAGAATGGCTTGCGGCAGAAGTTGAAAAACTTGATAAAAATGTCGGCGAATGGCTTTACAGCGAGGGTAGTTCCCAATATGCGGTTTTTGAGCTTGCGCCAAACTTTCTCAAAGCGGTTGGCTTATACAGAGAGCGAGCTGGGTATCCTGTGTATGGGATGAGAGTGGTGAAGACTTTTTCTAAATTGTAGCTTATGGGTATTATAAAAGATTTATTGCCAAAGTTTATTCAATATTTTTTTGTTGGATTGTTTTGCGCCATTGTGAATTGGTGCGTATTTTATATTTTCAACTATAAACTGAATATTCCTTACCTGCCAGCGGCGGTGGCATCTTTTTTAATTAGCGCAACTGTAAATTTCTTTTTGTGCAAAATTGTATTTAAATCCAAAGAAGGCCGTAAAAAGATTACAGAGTATGTTATGGTTGTTCTTGTTGGGGCAATCGGATTGTCCATTGACTTGGGTGTAATGGCTTTATGCATTGAATTTTTCGGCTTTCCGAATATGTTTGCCAAAATAACTGGTACAGGAGTGGCTTTTATTTTTAATTATACCAGCAAACAATTTTATATATTTTCTCCTAAGTGAAAAAGGTTGCGTTAATTATCGGTGCTGGCCCTGCTGGGCTTACTGCGGCTTTGGAGTTCTTGCGAAAGGGCGATATTCATCCTATTGTTGTGGAGCAGGAGAGTTTTGTCGGAGGAATCAGCCGTACTGCAGAATATAATGGCAATCGGATGGATATTGGCGGGCACAGGTTTTTCAGCAAAAACGATTGGGTGATGAACTGGTGGAAAAATATATGCAGCGATATGATGCTTCGCCCACGCCTTTCCCGTATTCTATATTTGCGAAAATTTTTCGATTATCCCGTTTCGCTAAATGCAAATACAATAAAAGGTCTTGGACTTTGGAGAATGGCAAAAATTGGATGCAGTTATATAAAATCCAGTCTTTTTCAAATTAAGCCGGAGAAAACTTTGCAGGATTTTATGCTGAACCGTTTTGGCAAAGAATTGTATCTGACATTTTTCAAAGATTATACGGAAAAGGTTTGGGGAATTCCTTGCGAGCAGATAAGCGCAGAGTGGGGTGCGCAGAGGATAAAGGGGCTTAGCATTGCAAAAGCGATCAAGCACGCTCTTTTTAAGAATTCCAAAGAGACGAGTTTAATAGACGAATTCCTGTATCCAAAGCTGGGTCCTGGAGCTTTGTGGCAAAATGCGGCAGACAAGATTTTGGAAATGGGCGGAGAGATTTTGTTTGATAGCAAGGTGGTTAGAATTGAGAATGGAGAATTGAGAATTGAGAATGGGAAAACTTTTAAGTTTGATTATATTTTGAGTTCCATGCCTGTTAAAGATTTGGTCAAGGCTATGGAGGGAGTTCCGCAGAATATTAAGGAAATTGCTGATGGTTTGATGTATAGGGATTTTATTACGGTTGGCGTGCTTTTGGATAAATTGGAAGTTGGCAACATTAAAGATAATTGGATTTATGTTCAGGAAAACGATGTGAAAGTTGGGCGTTTGCAGATTTTCAATAATTGGAGCGAGTATTTGGTCAAGGATCAGAGCAAAGTTTGGATTGGCATGGAATATTTTGCAAATGAAGGCGACGATTTATGGGAGATGAGCGAGCGTGTTTTCAAAAAATTAGCCATAAGCGAACTTGAAAAAATAGGCATTGCAAAGAAAGATAGCGTTTTGGACAGCGTTGTGCTTAAAGTTCCCAAAGCTTACCCAGCTTATTTTGGAACTTATAACAGATTCAACGAACTCAGAGCCTGGCTGGATGGCATTGACAATTTATTTTTAATCGGTCGCAATGGAATGCACAAATACAACAATATGGATCATTCAATGCTAAGCGCAATGGAAGCGGTGAAAGCCATTCATAGCGGTTCAAAAGACAAATCTGTGGTTTGGAACGTAAATAGCGAAGAAGATTACCATGAGAGCAAGTAAAATTCTACGTGAGCCTTTGGTTTATTTGTTGCCGTTGCTTGTTGCATCATGTTTAGCGGTTTTAATAATGATTCCCGCCAATGCAAAAATTTTAGACGCAAAAATAACAAAAGACGGACAAACGGAAAATGTAAAATTCCCATATTCGGTTAGCATGGCGGCAAATACAATTTTCCTCGCATCTTTTACATTATCTGCTGAGGACAATGAATCCGTAAAGCTAAATGTAATACCGGACGACTGCATACGGGAAATTTTAGTTAATGGAGAAAAATTTCCATTACACGGCATTAAAGGTCTTTGCGATTACACAAAAGGAGCGTATATTGACTTTTCAAAATACACTCTGAAAGGCTTGAATACTTTTGAATTTCGTATAATAAATTACGGGAGTCCTGGAGGATTTAAAGTTAAAATTCCCAAACAATTGCACTTATTCCATTATGTCTTTGCTTTGTTCTTTTTATCTTCGTTTATTCTTCTGTTAAGAAAATTCAAAGATAACGCATTGGCCTTTAAATCTTTGCTATTGCTTTTGGCAACTGCAGTTTTTTGGGTTGCAGGAAGCGAAGCCAGCGGCATGCCGGAAATAATTCCTTTGGAAAGCTTGCCTTTTTTAACCGCAATGTTTTTCGGAACTTCGCTTATATTTCTCCTGAACAAACGGGTGAATTATACGGCATTTATTTTTATATTAACTGCGCTTGCCGCTTTTATGCTTATACGCGGCGGGCTTTTATACATTGTATCCAGCGATTACAGCAACTTTTTAAAGCCTTGGATCAGGCAAATGAGGGAATTGTCCATTGTCGGCGCTATAAGCTCGCAAATAGGTGATTATAATATGCCTTACTTATATATTCTAATGTTGATTTCCCGTTTCAACTTAAACGATCTTTATTTAATAAAATTTACATCCATGATATTTGATATAGTGCTTGCATTCTACGCCATGAAGATAGTTTCAATAAAATTTGAAAGCGTAAATGTTCAGCTTGCGGCTTTCTTTGCCGTTTTCGGCATTCCAACCGTTATATTGAACGGGGTGGGCTGGGCGCAGTGCGATGTAATTTACTCGGCTTTGGCTATTGCCTCGCTTTATTACGGCTTTACCGACAAAAGCATAAGATGCCTTGTATTCTACGGGCTCGCTTTATCTTTCAAGCTTCAATCTATTTTCCTGGCTCCGGTTATAATTGTGCTTATTTTTATGAAAAAAGTAAAAGTTGTTCATTTGTGGGTACTGCTCTTAACATTTTTAGCAACGCTTCTGCCGGCACTTATTGCAGGGAAACCATTTGAAGAAACCATCTCCATTTACTATCACCAGGTAAACGCTTATCCGGAATTGTCGGTTGGCGCTTCAAATATATGGGTATTGCTCAAGAATGTAAAATTTGAAAACTTTAACTTCGTCGCTATTTTGCTGACTGGCGTTGCGGTAAGCGGCGTACTTTACTTTTTATATTTAAATCGAGAAAAAATCGTTCGTCCTGCCAATTATGTGAGTATTGCATTTGTATTTGCATTGCTGGTGCCAATGTTACTGCCGAGAATGCATGAGAGGTATTTTTTCCTAGCGGATGTGTTTTCGGTGGTACTCGTATTTTTCAATAAAAAAAGATGGTTTTTCGCTCCTATAATTATTTTGGGTTCGTTTCTTACCTGCAGCAGATTCCTGCTGGGAAATGACTATTATATTCCTGTAAATTATATGTCCATTGCAATGCTGTTTGTAACGCTTATCGCAGTTAAAGATTTGACTGATGAGGTTTCACAATGAAAAAAATCCTGCGAGAGCCATTGTTCTATCTGTTGCTGTTGCTTGCGATTGTGTATTTGGCAATAAATTTATCCAGTCAAAAAATTTCCGATGTCAAATTGACAAAAAACAATATAACGCAAAATATCAACTTGCCTTATGAGACCAGTTCGGAAGGAAATGAAGTTTTTTTCATCTCCTTTAATTTGCTTGTTAAGAACAAAAATGTCAAATACAATATAATTCCGGATAACTGCATAGAAGAGATTTTAATTAACGGAGAAAAATTTCCGCTGGATGGCATTGGTGGAATTTGTGATTATCAAAGGGGTGCCTATATTGATTTTTCAAAATATGTAAAAAGCGGTTTGAATCATTTTGAATTTCGCATACTGAACCATGCTGGACCCGGAGGATTGCGAGTTGAAACGCCTTACAGCGGGTTCAAGTCGCTTTCTTTTATGCACTGCATTTTTGCCTTGTTTTTTTTGCTTTCCGTTGCTTTAATCTTAAAAAAACTTAAATTCAGATTTATACCAACTTCCATTATACTGTTAGGAATTGCGGTTCGTTTGGTTTTATACACATACACAGGTCCTACTCAGCATTCTTACGATACTGGCGGCCATTTGGAGTATGTAAAGATAATAGCAGAAGAAAATCGCATTCCTGCCAGCGATGAAAGCTGGAGCGCTTACCATCCGCCATCATATTACATCGCATCTGCAGCGATAAAAAAGATTGTAGATCTTTATGATCCCTCTATCACCAATAGAATTTTGCAGCAATTTAGCCTGTTGCTTTCTTTTGGCAGTATTATTTTTGGAGTTGCGCTAATAATCAGGTTATTAGGAAACTGCAGCCCTGCATATTTGGCGGCCCTAGTCTCCGTGCTTTGGCCGGGCTTTGTTTTAGCGGCTCCGCGAATAGGCAACGACAGTTTATTTTATTTCGGAGCTTTATTCTGTATGTTTTTTGCGCAAAAATACTGGCAAATACACAGAAGTTCAGATATGATTTTAGCTTCTATCGGTGCGGCGATTGCATTATCGGCAAAATCTACAGGTTTGATTATTTTAGTTATTTGGACTATTATTTATATTTTCGGTTCATTGCGCTTTTTCAGAATACATTCCTTGCGAATATTGTTAATTTCTGCGTTTATAATTGTTTTATCCTTGGGACTTTCAAATTACAGAACCGTTATTGATATTTATAAAGGAAAAAATACCGGTTTGGTCGGAAACATCAGAAGTTTGAATACAAGTATGCAAGTTAAAAACGAAATCGGAAATTATTTATATTTTGATTTGAAAGACTATCTGCTTGAACCTTACGCTTCTACTTGGGTTGATAAAGGCGGCAGGCAGTATTTTTGGACTTTCGCTTTAAAATCATCCCTGTTCGGAGAATTCAGATTATGGAATTCTCCTCTAGGACATACATTAGCGACAATGCTGAACTTTCTTTTATTATTCATTTTCATACCAGCTATTTGGGGGCTGATACACTTTAAATTCAAAGAATTTCCACCGCTGCTTTTCATTGCATTCTTATTTTTAGCACTGGCTTATTTGCGCATTAATTATCCGTATGCCTGTTCAAACGACTTTCGTTACATTATGCCGGTTTTATTTCCACTGGTTTACTTTGCAGTGCGAGGAACGCAAATGTTGCAAAACTCCCGCTTAAAAGCATTCTCCTACATAGCTATGCTGGCTTTCGCCGGTTTATCGCTCGTGTTTATAATGGGAATGGGATTTTAGAATTTTGCGATAATGAATAAAAACGATAAGCAAAAGAATGCAATCATAGCTAAATAAGAAAGTTTTCTTAAACGGGAATTTTCCAAAATCTGTACTCCGCATACGGAAAAATAGACAAGAGGAAATATCGCAGGAAAAATATATCTGAAATTGTTGGAAGATGCATAGGGATAGCTGGTTCGGAAATAAATAAGCGCGGCGAATAAAAATACCGTAAAAATCATTGGCGGTAAATCTTTAAATTTTGCGTGTATTATTCCCCATAAAGCCAATACAAAGATTAGCAAAGCGAGTATGCTTAATGCTGTTGCGACAATATGTCCAATCGGAGAATTCCATGCTTTATACTCCCCAAACAAGGATGTTTTCAATGCATAGTTCCAAAAATATTGTCTCCCTCCCTTGTCATTGTAAGGATCCGTGTAGGGTTCAAGTAAATAATCTTTTAAGTCAAAGTAAAGATAATTGCCCGCTTTATTTCCAACTTTTAAAAAATCCGGCATACCTCCGATATTTTCAACCAAATTTAATTTTTTCTCAACAAATAAATTTGCAATCATCTTGTGATGTGAAAATCCAATAGACAATACGACTATTAATATGGAAGCAAATAAAGTTCGCAAGGAACCTATTTTTAAAGAACGCATTGTGCCTAAAATATAGATTATAACCCAAGCCGCTAAAATAACCAAACCATTGGATTTTGCAGCCAAAGCAATGGCAGCTCCGATTGAAGCCAGCAGCATATCCGAATTTTTATGTGTTCGCCAATATCTTTGCGCAAATAACATGCATAGCAAAGAGGCAAAGTAAAATAAAATGTCATTGCTTATATGGGGTGCTACTAAAACAAAACCTGGCCAAAGCGCCGAAACCAAAGCAATTAAATACGCTCTTGTATTGTTGCCGAGTAAGTTCAGAATCAATGCTACTCCCAAAGCAACGCACATAAAAGAAAGCAAAAGATTAACCTGTTGCATAATTCTGTCGGTTAAATTCGACTCATACCAGTCTGTAACTTTTTTTACCACGGCAAAGGCCATATAATAAAAAGGCGGTTGATAGCATTGCCAGCATTCATTGCCATTAGGCAGGCGTTTTTCTTCGGCAATTATTTTAATGTAGTCTAAATGCCCAAATGTGTCGTAAGAGTTTTGCGCTGGGCCGGTATATGTATATAAAATCAATCGAGCGAGAATACCGATCAATATAACAGAAGTTGCAATAAATTTAAAATTAAGCTTTTTTAAGATTAAGGCTGTAGAAAGCAAAAGAAGCAAAGCAAAAATATAATGTATGAAAGAAAGCGACTTGAACCCGTTATAAATAGTTCCAAACTTCAATCCTCCTGGTCCAGTGTGATTCTGTATGCGAAATTCAAAATGATTCAAACCGCTTTTTACATATTTTGAAAAATCAAAATATGCCCCTTTTACATAATCGCAAATTCCTTCAATGCCGTCCAGCGGAAATTTTTCTCCGTTAATCAAAATTTCCTGTATGCAGTTATCCGGAATTATATTGTATTTGACATATTTATTTTTAGTAAACAAATCAAAGGATACTGAAAAAACTTCTCCATGCGGCATTTCGCTCAAATATGGCAGTTTTATGTATTCTGTTACATCGCCTCTTACTACTTTTGCATCGGAAATGCCTACGCTGGGAATAATGATTATATATATGAGTACGAGCAGCGGCAGCAAATAAAATAAAGGCTCGCGCAGAAATTTCTTCATTACTTGGATTTCACGACAAATGCGGAGATATTGTATAAAGAAAGCTCCCTGGCTTTGTCTTCCGCATCAGATTTCTTTTTGAAATGCCCGCCTCTGAGCTTATAGAATGGGGCATCGAAAATCATCTGTATATCGTAGCCTGTTTGGGACTGCAACCTTGCCCTGCGAGCTTGGGCTGCGTCAAAATTCGCAATGGCATCGAATTGCAGGGTAAAAGACCCGTCTTGTTCTTTGGCGGAGCTTTTTGCCGGAGCAAATTCGGTGTAATTTGTTCTGTAAGTGGAATCCAGCTTAGGAAGCTGAAATTCTTTGCCTCTAAAAAGCGAATCTATGTCCGTGGGAGTCTCGCTGGTAGCGAAAGCCATAGATGCAAAAAACATTGCAATTTTTGCTATTTTTTTCATAATGGGATTACTTTTTCCAAACCTCTCGGAAGAAAATAGTAAAAAAGTCTATGTGAAACATATGCTTAGAGTCGTAATTGTGCTTTCGGTAACAGCTTTGCTGACCTGGTATGGCAAAGTCTATAAGCCTAAGCCCATGTTAACCACCGTAAACGAGTTTGCGGTATGGATTTTCCCCCATCAAAACGGTCTAAGCGCGCTCGCAGTCCTGCCAAACGACAATATAGACTCAAACGCTGTTAAAACGGGTTTGAGAATCTGGATTTCGCCGCCAGACTCGCTTTTGGCCTTTGAGCGGCACAGCGCAGCAAGGTATAGGGGGCAAAACATATTGGCAATTGGGGATAGCCTGAGCGAGCAATTGAGGGAAGATATGCTTTCCATAATTGACAGCACAGGGAGTCTTTTTTGGCTTGGCCCGCTGGGCAAGGAGCTTGTGGGCGAGGATGTTTCTGCGGAGCTAAAGCTTTTTGACGGCAGTCTGCAGGATTATGTTTTTGATTTGACATACGAAGGGAACAGGCTCAGATTTTTTGGCTCTCAGCTTGCGCTGGATAGCGCTGCAAAAGAGCCGGCGAGCGTGTCGGTTATTATGTTCAAAAAGGAACTGTTTATTTGGAATGGGTACGGAGAAGAGAGCGCAGATTTTAGCAGTATTGATTTAGATAGCCCAGAGGCTATGGCTTTGGTTTCTTATAGCAAGGCGACTGGGCTTTCTGCTAAAAGAATGAGGTTGAGGGAGTGGGAGCCGAGCGATAAACGCTAGACGCTTTGCCATCTGCAAATATGGTTGTCAAAACGCAGTCAGCTTCAAGCTCGCTAACAGAGCGCAGAATTTTACCGCTCGCATTCTTGGTTATGGTATAGCCTCTTTTAAGCTGAGTCTCTGGATTTGCAGACTTTGCCTTCTCTTCAAGCAATTTCAGAGCCTGGTCATGATTGTGCAGGATTTTCGGAGCGCCCCGCTTTAAGCCCAGCGCATTTCTGGAAAGCTTGTCCTTTTCCAGAGCGAACCTGTTATTGCATATATTTGAAATCTGCAAAGCTTTATAGCGGAGTTTATCGCGTTCCCTTACGAAAATCTGCATTAAGTTTTCAAAATCATAAGACATGGTTTGCAGTCTTTGCCATGCGCTGTCAATTCTGGATATTAAAAACTTTGCGCAGTCCGTTGGAGTTATCAAATGAGTGTGCGCAACCTTGTCCAAAAGGCTTTCGTCAATCTCATGGCCTATCCCGGTTATCACGGGCAATGGAAAAAGAGCGGCCGCTCTGCAAAGCGCATAGCTGTCAAAGAAAACCAAATCGGTTTTAGCGCCTCCTCCCCTTATTATGCAAACAATATCCAGATCTTTGTATTCTCTCAACTTGCCGAGCGCTTCAATAATATCGTTTTCCGTATTTTGCCCTTGCATTTTCGCAGGAATAGTTGTTATGTTAAATGCATAGCCCGAGGCTTTGATTGAGGAAACAAAATCGTTGTAGGCAGCGCTGCCCTCGGATGTTATCAGACCTATGCATAGCGGCAGGAGCGGCATTGCAAGCTCGCCGTTCAAGCGGTGCAAGCCCTCTTTCACAAGAGAGTCCCAGATTTTTTGCCTGGTTATGGCTATTTCCCCTATGCTGTATGCCGTGTCCATATCCAAGATTTTGCACTGGAATTTGCCTTGCGGAATGTAAAAATCCGCTTCCAGCAAAACCTTTATTTTCAAGTCTTTCCTTATTTGGAATGGGGTAGATAGCTCGCTCAGGCGGCGGCAGAGAGCTGCATACTGAGGCGCGAACATAGTGACTCCGAGCGTGGCTTCCGGTTTAACGGAATCATCTTTGTATTCGGCGAGGGTTATGTAAACCATGGAACCCTTCTCCTGCAAGCTCGAAACCGTGCCGCAGACCCAGACCCTCGGGATCTGGGTTTTCACAAGTCGTTGAACGGATTGCAGGTAACTGCTTAGGGAGTAGGAACCTTGAGGGTCAGGCATCTTACCCTTCGTTAACCCCTTCTGCAAGAGCGGCTTCCAGAACAAAGTCGCCGAGATCTGGTGATTTGAACGGGATAACTATGGTAGGCGCATACTTGGGCATATACACCATGTGCTTTGGACCTCTGGCAATGGATGGCAATGAAATGCCGAATTTTTCATTTTGGATAAATTTTTTGACATAGCCGGCTATAATATTCACCAACTCGCCCACGGCATCGCTCACGTCTGGGCCGAGCTCCGTATATTTCTCGCCCAGGAACTTGTTCACGGTTTTGAGCGCACTCTTTTCAGTGAAACCCATAACCACGGCACCTTTGATTGTCCCTGAGAGACCAATCATGCCTGATATGTCTTTTATGTTCACTTCTTCTGTTAGAAGGTAAGGCTTGCCAGCTTCTATCTTAAGCGTGAGCATCTTTTGAAATGTATCTATTGTTGCAAGAATAAAGGCGTTAATCCATTCGGCTTTCATAAGAATGAATATAGTAAATGTCAGGCCGTTTTTCTATATTAAAGAGAGAATTTTAAAGTGAGAATTATGCGCCCGCAATTCTTTCCTTGGTTATTTGACGATAAGGACGCTTGGGAGAAGTCTCTTGCGGATCCTCGCTATTCCTATGATTTGCCTATAGATAACTTTATGGCCATCTATCAGATAGACAGGAAGGCTCCGGACGGATCTCCAATGCCCTTGCCTACTTTTGCATCTCCGGCTATGCCTGTAGCCCAGACTCCAATGGTTGCTATGGCATCTCCGTCTTCTTTTGTCGCAATGCCTGCAGTGGCGGTAGCTCCTCAACCGCCGCCTAAAGAGGAGAAGCAGGATGGCATTTTAAGTCAAGACGAGATAGATGCATTGCTCTCCGGTATATGAGTTTCATGATGTAAATGTACGCAATTTTTTGCAGATTGCTGCAGAATTGCGGAATTTTGGAGGAGAAATTAAGTGGAATTTGATGGTTATTCCGTTTTTTGGAGAGCTTGAGGGCGAGGCTCTGGAACTATTTTCAAAGCAGCTTTTGGAATGGAAAAAGGAAGGACATAGCCTGTATTTGCACGGTTATAGGCACAAAGCGGATTTGAGTTTGAAAAGAAGCTTGTTTGGTCGATTAGCTTTGCGTTTGACAAATTCCGAGGCGGAATTTGCCGGGCTGTCAAGAGGCGATGCGGAAACGCTTTTGAAAGAGGCTTTGCATGCGTGGCAAAAATTGAACGCTGGTCCGGTTAAAGGCTTTGTTGCACCTGCATGGTATGGCTCCAGTTCGCTTTTTTCTTTGTGCAAAGAACTGGATTTTGAGAATTATAGCAGTCGTTTTGTTATATGGAGCAAGTCTGGCGGTTCAAGATTTTCCATTCCTTTCAGCACTGCCGGCTTGCCAAAATTTGCAATTACTTTTGTGAATATTTGCGAAAAAATATATTTGAAAATATATAGCGTATTCAGCTTTTTGCCCGTGCCCAGAGTTGTGAAGCATCCTTAATATACTTTGTGCAAAGATATGCCTACCGTGGCCATATTGTCGCTGGCTTGGTTGTAGTTTCTAAGAATAGCATTCCATTCTTTAACGCTCATGCTTATTTTTTTTTCGAGAACATCTTGTCTATAGGCAGCAGCTTTGCCCAAGAGTTCAGATACCTTGGCGAGCGAATCGAAGTAGTTTGGCAGCAGGTTCAAAAAAAGCAGTTCCTGTTCCGAGGCGCTGGTTCGCTCGTTTGCCAGGAATTCCTTTTGTTCTTTGCAAGCTTCCTGAAGGCTATCCATCATTCTGGTTATGCGGATCCAGTCCACTTGCGGAGCGATTAGGCTTATGGGCCATACTTTTGTTATGGAAAACTTGAACATTGAATCGTGCGCGGCACGCTGAAGCTTAACCATTTCCCGTAGATTGGCGAGCATAGTTTCTTTTAAGGAGGCCATGAAAGAAATGTAGTAAATCTGGAAAAATATTTTTTCTACATTCCTTGCTATGATTTGCCCGCAATGCAAAGCAGACAACGACAAGGTAGTGGAAACCCGCGGTAGCGGAGATTCCGTGCGCAGGCGCAGGGAGTGCCTTGAATGTGCTGCACGTTTTACGACTTACGAATATGTGGAAAAGGTATCAATAACGGTTGTCAAGCGAGACGGCAGGCGAGAGCCGTTCCTGCGCGATAAGCTGGAATCTGGCATAAGGATGGCTTGCGCTAAGCGCCCTGTTGGCGGCGAGAAGATAAGCGAAATGGTGTCTATTATTGAAAACGAGCTTTCTCAGTTGAAGTTGACGGAGGTTTCTTACGCTGTGGTAGGCGATTTGGTTATGAAGGAACTTTCCAATGTAGATCCGGTTGCTTATGTGCGTTTTGCATCAGTGTACAAAGAATTCAGGGAAGTTAACGATTTTACGGTATTTGTTCGCACGGATGATTAGTTCATGGTTGCGTTCCATACACCGCTACTTCATACACGCCATCTGCCCAACTGACAGTATTGGCGTTGTTGTGGCGAACATCGTTAAACTTAGATACCGATAGTTTTATGTAACGATATGCGTTTGCATTGTTAATGGCATGAATTACAAACCCTGGCTGGCCGTTTGATGAGGCATCTGCCAATTGGGTATAGCTGCTTCCGTTTACGCTGCCGCTAAGAGTATATTGGCAAGGGCTTTCCGAGCCGCCTACTATTCTGGTTGTCACTGTTATTTCTCTTATTACCGATGCCTTTTCAAGGTCTATAACCAAGTCATAAGGAGTGGCATTGTTCTCGTAACGCGGAGCGGCAGATGTTTCCATGCCATCGGTTACCGCCTGCAAGTTTCCCTGTTTTTGACTAGACGGCGCAGTTACCTTTTTGCCTAGCGAAAGATTGCGGCCCGGTCTGATTCCTACATAACCGTGCGCAGGATAATATACAATGTTGTTGAACCAGTGGGAACTGACATAATCGCCATGAATGTTGAGGATAGAAAAGCGGCGGGGGTTGCCGTTATTCTCTTTTGAAATGCCGTCCCATTGGTTGGACCACCGGTAGGAATAAAAACCATAGGCTGTTTTTCCGTCTCCGTAAGAATCCGTTCTAATGCCGTTGAATTGCGCACCAAAAGTTACTACATTGCCAAAATCTTGAAGCGCACTCCACGTGCCGCCAATATTCTTGCTCATTGAATATTGCACTTGGCTTGGATACCATCCGTTCTGCCTTGAGCCAAAATAAAAGTACCAGTCTCCGTAGCGCAAAATATCTGGAGTTTCTTTGTATGCCCCTTTAAATACATGGTTGGTATGTTCTATTGGTTCCTTCCACTCGGGGTCCAGTTTGAAAAAATGGCTGTCTCCCAAAGCCGAGCACATGGCGTACGCAGTGCCATCGTTATCTGCAAAAATCCGCTGGTCCCGCGATTCAAAGCCAAAGGGTCGCCCGGAATAGGTTATTTCGCCATAAGGCTTGCCATTGTTTGGATAGCAACTTACCAGCATAAAATGAGCCAGGTTATAATTGCCGCTCGGTTCACGGTGGCAGCCAAGTACGTATTTTCCTTCTTGAAAGTTGCCTATGCGAAGTCCTTTGTCATGCACTCTGTACCAATGCACCCCTTCCAAGTTTACGCCGGTTTGCCCGGAAGCACCGTTCCAAATTGTGCTGCTGGGAACATAAGCTGCGGGGTTGATGGTGGTTTGCGTGCCGTTCAGGTTGCCGGTCCATGAGCCCACGGTCAAAGCACTGCTGCCGCCTGGCGACGAAGGGAGATCTGTCCAATTGCCCCAAGAAGTTCCGTTTGCAGATGTCCTATACTGGAAAGTTCGGAGCGTGCCGTCTCCTGTTACCCGAAAATCATATCTCCGATTGTCAGCGCCAGCTACGCCGTCGGGACTTCCTGCGCCAGAAGCCGCAGTAACAGTGGTTTCCGAAGAACCACCGTCTGAATTTTGATTCATATACCGCCAAGTTCCTGGTGCTGCAGCAGCGGCAAATGGAGCTGCTTGAACCGGTGCAGAAAGAATTTTGTTAGAAGTGGCGTATCCTGCAACAATGTATTCGTAGGTTTGACCTGTTGTTAAATCATAGTCTTCCATTACATTGCCGATTGTTTCCCCTAAAAGCTCGCCATTCCTATACACTTCATACTTCGTGATGTTTGGGCGCAAGCTCCAAGACAGAGCGACATTCCTTGCAGCCATATTTTGCACATCGGAGTTGGCAATTCCAGTGCTGTTTTTTTCAACTATGGCAAAAACTGCGGCCGTTGGTGTCCAATCTGCCAATAAATTAGCGGCATGTGGCAACGTTATAAGTTCCTCGGAATTTGTTCCCTTAACCGGATTGAAAATATGTTCTGTTGCTTGATACCCAAGCCCTGTTGGCACAGCCGTTATTTTCCAGCCGTTGGGTGCAGCAGCCTGCTTTGCAAGCGCAGCGCTGGCGCTCAACCTGCCGCCGCTATGCGCTATTTTGTATGTGAACGGTTTTCCGTTTGCATTTTTAACCAAAAGCAGATAAGCGCCGGGGGCAACATTTTGGTCGTTGAGAATTCGGACTCCGCTTATGGAGTAGATGGTGATTGCGGCATCGCCCCGTATTTGAGAACCATGTTTTATGGATGTATTTCCAGAATTTCCCAGTATAAGGGTCAGTGTAGTTGGCGTGTTGGCCTGTACCGTAACGGTCCCGTTGCTCGGCTCAACTATCTTGGCTCCAGACTGTGCCGCATCTGGAAGCTCAATTGCGAGAGTTGCCGCTGCGTTTGCCTTAACCGGAACATAAGCGGTATCCAATCCTTGCGCGAAAATATTTACAGCCAACGCTAGCACGGAAATGATAAGCATTTTGAACTCCATTATAAATAATGTAGAAAAAGCCCTAACCCTTGAAATTGCCGTAGAATTTTACTATATTTATGCACCACGGATGATTAGCTCAGTTGGTAGAGCAGCTGACTCTTAATCAGCGGGTCGCAGGTTCGATTCCTGCATCATCCATAGGTCTGTGTCGCTTTGCAGGCTAACATCTGCCCTTATGAAGACTGAAAATCTCCTCCAGTCTCTTTGCTCCGGGCTCAATATATTGCTCAAATGATTTTATTCCTTTCTTTTTGCTCAAAAAACAATAAGCTCCCAGCGCTTGCATAATTCGTTGCAAACTGGCAACCAGAAAATCTTCCCAGGCACTGTCAAAAGGAATGTTTTTCAAGCGGGGGTTTGCACTGAACCAAAGCGTAAATAATTGCTTGACAGTTTCGCTCGAAAGCATCATATATGGGTCCCATAAAAGAGAAGCAACGTCGTAATAAATGGAACCGTTCCTAGCGCCCTGAAAATCCACGAACGCTATTTCGGAATTGTTGATCATCACGTTCTGAGACTGAAAATCTCTGTGCATCAAAACTCTCGGCTGCGCAGCGGCTCGCTTTATCAAATCCGGAAAAACTTTTTCCGTACCAAGATAATTTTCTGCATAATATGACTGTTCCCAAGCGTAATCCTTTTCGTCAAACGCTCTGCTGGCAAGCTCGCTGTCCAGTTCAAAAGCTTTTTCGCTTGCCTCCTGCCATGCAATCAGTTTTTCCAAAACTCGCGGATAATATAACATAGGTTGCGCAGCGTCGCAAAGCCTGGTGGCGCCCAAATCCTGCATAACAACACGTTTCTCGCTCTCATCCACAGCGTAAATCTCCGGCGTTGGAAGCCCCAAGCCGCTGAACAGTTTTCCGTAGCGAACAAAGCGTTCAAAATCCTTGTCTTCGCTGTGCGACTGTTGCAAAATCAATGAATGCCCGGCAGATTTCATCCTGAAATATTTTCTGCCCGAACCGGCGGAACCTGCAGGTTCTAGTTGAGAGTTGAAAGTTGAGAGTTGAGAGTTTACCGCTTTCATCAATCCTTCTGGATTTCCGATGTCTATCCAGTTGCCTTTTGTGGTGCAAACAAATGGAATCTCGTGTTCCCAGAAATCTCTTATATCTTTTTCTCTTACTTTTTCCCAGGCTTTTGGCGAATACCATGATATGCCGGTGAATGTTGCGTTGCTTTTGCCGTCTTTTCCGAATTTGTTTTTTATGCCGCACAATAAGTTTTTTTCATCTATGCAAAGCGTGTTGACTTTTGGGTTGTCAATGGCCAAGAGGGCGCAGCTTGCCCCTGAGCTTCTCGCTTTTTGCAAAAAGCTTTCCACGTCCAAATTATGTTCGCAATCTCCATTTAGAACCAAAAGCTCGCCTCGCTCGCCTTCTTTCCACATTCTGCATATAGGGCCGCCTGTGCCTAAAAGCTCTTCTTCCACCCAAACCTTGTCAATGCCTATCTCTGGAGCCGCACTTTGCACCTGGTGTGCCAAATGATGCGCATTGGCGTGAATTTTCTCGGAACCGAGTTTTTTCGCAAGAATAGCCTGCCTTGCAAGCGGAGAATTGTCCACTATGGGAATCAAAGGCTTTGCGATTCTATCCGTCAAGGGACGGAGCCTCGTTCCCAAGCCTGCAGCTAAAATTAAAGTGTTAAGCACGGTGGAAATATAGGAAAATGTTTTTTATTTGACTCCTCAGTACTGTGCTTAATAATCTGACTTTTTCTATATTTAAAGTATGGATCAGTTCAGCAGGATAACGCATAACCCGGCCATTATGGGTGGAAAAGCTTGCATTCGTGGGATGCGAGTTACGGTTGGCAATGTTTTGGAACAGTTAAGTACTGGTCGTAGTATTGAAGCACTTTTAGGGGATTTTCCTTATTTGGAAAAGGAAGATGTTTTAGAAGCTATTAGATATGCTGCTTGGAGAATGCAAGAAAGGGAAATCCCTTTTAGCATAGCTATATGAAAATTTTACTGGACATGAACATGTCTCCGCAGTGGGCTAATGTATTGACTGATAAGGGCATACCTGCTACTCATTGGTCTAGTGTTGGCTCGTTAGACGCTAGCGATGCAGATATTCTTAATTTTGCGAAAGAAAAAGACTTTGTTATTTTAACTCATGATTTAGACTTCGGGGCAATTCTTTTTGTTACAAAAGGGCAAAAGCCCAGCGTTGTTCAATTGCAGAGTCAATGATATTTATCCTGAAATAGATTCTGATTATTTAATTGCAGCGTTGAATTTTGCCAAAACTGAACTTGAAAACGGAGCTTTATTAATAATAGATACAAAAAAAACTCGCATGAGAATTTTGCCATTATAGTTTTTTTGAAGGATTTAGGCAAAAAATGGTTTGCTTTCTCAAAAATAGAGCCAGAAGGACTGGGGTTGCTGGATAAATTGCCTTAAAATCCTGAAAATTATTCAAATTCTGCCCAATTCTGATTCTGGCGTTTTCTATATTTCCTTTTAATTCACCACTTGGAGATAGTATATGGCCGCTAAGAAGAAAGACCCTGCTGTTGCAGTAGAAACAGTAGAAGATTTGGAAATCTCGAAAAAGGCTTTTATAGACTCTTTTAATATACACTTGCGCCACACGCTTGCGCGCGATAGCTACGAAGCCGCAGACTATGA
>WQSA01000016.1 GCA_009788135.1 Candidatus Fibrimonadales bacterium | reverse complement strand
GGTAGTCTATGTATTCTGTCCCATCTTTGCTAACTTTTTCGCCTGGAGGCCGTGGCGGTCTTTCGTTTCTAGCACTTGAACCGGCTGATTGCTGTACCGAGCTTGATGATGAAGGTAAAAGCGAAGATGAGGAAGATATTGAAGATGATGATGGTTCTTCTTCTGAGCTGGAATATAAGATTGAAGAAGAGGATAACAGAGATGATGACGATGATTGTTCTTCCATGCTTGAACTGCTGGGCGGTACATAAGGAGAAGCGGAAGAAGGTTCTGATTCGTGGTCTGCCCAGACAACAAGCATTACATTAAGCTTGCCATCGCTGCAGCCAACGATGACTATAGTTAGAACTGCGGCAAACAATAACGAAATCTTACTCATATATTTCTCATGGCGGGCAAGGTATTCCGTCTATCATGCAGGAAGGGTTGGTTAACTCTGGATGATCGGAACGCCTGGGCAGTGAAGTGGTAACATTTGATTTATATCTATCTTCTAAATATTTTGGGCATTTGTCCAATTTCTTAACAAGGGCCGTGGGATTATCTGCGGCCATAAACCAATCTGCGTGCCATAAGCACCCCTTTAAAAGAGACTGAGCAACGCCCGGCTTATCAAAAACTCTGTTACACTTTGCTCTAAGACAATCCTGAGTTTCGTCCAAAGTAGCTCTATCAATAGGAGTTAAACCTCCTCTTCTATGAGCGTAAGGATAGTCTCTGGTTCCATCTGTGCACTCCTGCAACAAACCTCCCATTACCGCACCAACTTCCAGCATATCTGCATAACCTAGCTGCGTGTGCAAGGACTTGCATGCGCCCATTCCTCCACCGGGAATCATAATATCATAGCGATTTGTTCCAACACCGGTATTACTGGCCATAACTATCAAAGTTTTTCCTTTAAGTGCTTTATGAGTTACTCTTCCTGGCCCTTCTCCTCCATCTGTATTACCCCATGTACCCGTGAATTGAAGCATAAAGCATGAACCGCAAATGCCCTCAGAGGTTGCCGCAAAAGCATAAGCTAAAGTATCGTTCACGGCATAAGGAATCTGATCTAAGCAATTAAACCCGCCTGCTAGTTTGCCGGTTGGGGGATTGGGATCGTCTTTGTACCAATCTTTGTAGGTTTGGCTTATTGGCCACTCGATAGTTCTATTGCCCTGATCAAATGCGTCTGGCGTGCCCAAATAACCTACATGGTACGGAGGATTATAATTATCTGGGCTTAAATAGAAAAGGGGCTGCTCTTTGCCATTTATGTCACAAGTTTTGCTCATGACTAAAGGATTTGGTATTTCTCCGGCAGCATTACCAATATTTTGTATCCAAGAACAGGTAGGTTTACAGCCATCCCAATAACGTGTAATAGCATTTTCCGCAACTTTTACAACACCCTCTTGTCCTTCTTCAAGTATGGGATAGTCAACATATTCTTCCCCATCTTTATTCGTTTTCGACCCCGAAGACCGCTCCGGTCTCTCCCCCCTAGAGCTTGAAACAGGCGGCGGCTCTTCGCTAGAAGAAGAAGGCGGCTCCACGCTGGAACTGCTGGGCGGCTCCTCTTCGCTTGAAGAAGAAGACTGCGGCTCCTCCGATGAGCTAGGATAGTAAATAGAAGAAGATGAGGGCGGCTCCACGCTGGAACTGCTAGGTGGCACATAAGGCGAAGCGGAAGAAGGCTCGGACTCGTGATCTGCCCAAATAACAAGCATTAAATTAAGCTTGCCATCGCTGCATCCCAAGACTGCGACCCCTATAAAAACAATGGCTAACCAAATCAAACGCATAATATTTACAATATAGTAAATGCCGATTTAGCCGTTTAGAGATACAGGCAAACAAGAGAATCGTCAACGAAACTTCCGATAAATGTAATTTCCACGTCATTTCTTGATTGTTCTCACTTTTTTATGCATTTTTCTCCGGATTTTGCTTTTAAAAAGCGTCTAAGTAGTATGAAGAAGGAAAAACAGAGTTTTGCAATGCTGGGAATCTCCAGAAAAACAAGGAGATTGTTCGACAGGTCGTTCAAGTTTATCATGACCAGGGCCAGCGCGCCAGCCGTGGTGCACCTGATAAACGGGATTTACAAGAAGAATTACCCGCCCGATGCCGTCGTAGAAGTCAGGAAGCCAAGGGAATACATAACGGAAAACCCGGAATCGGGGGCCCTGGGGGAAACATTCACAGACATGGTCGTAACCCTCTCCTGCGGAGACCGAAAGGACACCTATCTCATGGAAGCCCAGATAAAAGACGACATGGAGATGTGCCTGAGGGTTTTCAACTACAGCGTGTCCGTAGCCCTGGAGAACAAGGTTGTTTCCGAGGATGGAACGCGCCTTCAAATTGATATGCCTGCTCCGGCGGTAATTTACTGGGAAACGAGCAAGACAAAGGACTTTCTGACCATAGAAATACGGTTTCCAGGCGACAAAAGCGTTGTTTACCAGGTTCCTGCGTTCAAGGTGCTGGAGCACAGCGTTTCAGAGCTTGGACATTTGGCATTGCTTTTGCCGTTTTACCTTTTGAAGGTCAGGGCTGAATTGAAGAAAAGCGAAGCCGATTCCGCAAAGCGCAGGGAGCTTGCCAAGAGGCTGGCTGGATATGTGAGCGAGATAGCCGAGGCTCTGCATATGAGCCAAGAAAATAGCTATATTACGGAGAAAGATGCCGCAATGCTCAAGGAGCGCATGGCCAAAATGCACTCTGAGCTTTACGGCGGATACAAAGAGTTTACGGAGGTTGACATGACTTTGGAGCAGATGTACAATACAAGCGTACTCAAGAAAATTGATGATGCAGAAGCTAGAGTAGCTAAAGTTGAGGCCAGAGCAGAAGCTAAGGTTGCGAAAGCTGAGAAACGTTTAGAGAAACATTTCGAGGAACGCTTAGCCCAAGTTGCAAAAGCTATGAAAACTGCTGGCGATACGGTTAGCAAAATCATGCGTTGCACAGGGCTTTCTCGCCGCAAAATTATGGCATTGTGAATGACTAAAAATTATGGCCGGATAGCATTTTTTTTATGATTTTGTAATGATCTCCGCCTATTTGAGCTCGAATTTTGTCCAAGTCTCCCAATGGGAACCACATCGCTTCGGAAGCATCGTCTGCGGCTTTGAGCTTAGGGAGCCTCGGGCTTTGCAAATCAAAAAGGAAAGTATGGGAAATCATTCTGCCGCGAGGCTCTCGGTTCGGATCGTCAAAAACTTGATAGTCTTTTATGCTATTGCTGAGAATTTTATAGCTAAGCTCTATTCCGGTCTCTTCCATAAGCTCTCTTATGGCGCAATTTCTTATGGACTCGTCGCTATCCAAAAAGCCCCCGGCCATAGCGTATAAACCTTTGCCGGGGAAAGCTCCCCTTTTAATCAAAAGAATATGCTCGTTGCAGAGAACAAGCGCATCTCCCGCTACGAAAATCGGGGGATAAGGTGTGCAAGACCATTCCTTTTTATACTCTTGAACCAGTTTGTATTCTTCCATTTGAAGCTTGGCCCATTCTTCGCTCTCTTTCTCCTTAAGATAGCCGTAAAGCTCAGGCGGAATTTTATCCTGCTTGGTCAAAGTGCCGCCAAGCCACTTGTCGCGAATTTCCGAGGAAGAAAGCCCCTTTTCCTGCAACGGCATTTCCACAAACTTCCACTCCGGGAACAAATCCAAATAATACGAAGTACCGTCTTTTTTGTACCCGATTATCCCGATTGGCGCAAAATCCGCAGGCTCCGCAGAAAAAAGACACACCTTGTCTTTGCAGGTACGGACCCACTCAGAATGGTTGTAGTTGGAATCGTGGATTGGGATAAATGTTATTTTTTTCAGCTCATCCTGAGTTAGCGAGAGCTTTAGCATTTCAATTCTTTCCTGAGTTGTGAACGGATTGCGCAAGCTGCGGCAGACTTCGTGCGAGCCGACGAAAATCAAAAGCGAATCAGTTTGCTCCAACGCTTTGCGAATGGTAACGAAGTGCCCATTGTGAGGCGGCTGAAAGCGGCCGATATAGATTAGAGTTTGAAACATTGAAAGAAAATAGCAAATTGAGGTTTTCTAATTTGAACTATGCTCAACTTTATTCTAAAACTCCTGGTGCTCTCATGGCGGGTTCGCTTTGAGAAGGCTTTGCCGGAGCCTGCGGTTATAGGGTTGTGGCACCAGGATTTGCCGGCTTGCCTCGCCGCGTTCAAGCGGAAGAATATAGCGGTTCTTATAAGCCAGAGCAGCGATGGGAGCAAGTTCGCCAAACTTGCCGAGAGCCTGGGATATGATGTTTTCAGGGGTTCCAGCAGCAAAGGGCAAAGCGAGGTTAAGCATCTGCTCAAAGCTCTGAAAAGCGGAAAATCTGCAGGAATGGCTCTGGACGGGCCAAAAGGCCCTGCGCTCGTTGCAAAACCAGGCGCAGAATGGCTCTGCCAAAAAGCTAAAATTCCGCTCGCAAAAGTCGATGTGAAATACAGCCGTGCCTTAAGGCTAGGCTCCTGGGACAAAACTATTATCCCGCTGCCATTTAGCAAAATTACTATATTGACATCAGGATGAAATTATGGATAACTGGTTCTAAAGGGATGCTTGCGCAAGATTTGCGTACCCTTGGAAATAATTTTCTGGAAAGCGATAAAGAAGTAGATATAACAGACGAAGCTACCGTATCAAGCTATATTTCTGAAAACAAACCGGATTTTATAATTAACTGCGCAGCCTATACCGCCGTTGACAATGCAGAGTCTGAAACGGAGCTAAATTTTAAGCTAAACGCCGTTGGCCCGGAAATCCTCGCAAAAACAGGGCTCCCCATAATACACATTTCAACAGACTATGCAATAGACCCCATAAACGCTTATGGCAGGGCCAAAGCCGAAGGCGAGGCTCGGATTGCAAAAGCAAACCCCAAGCACTGGATAATCCGCACAGCCTGGCTCTACGGCATTCACGGCAAAAACTTTGTGAAAACCATGCTCAGCCTTATGCGGACAAAAGAGCAAATTTCAGTTGTCAGCGACCAGAAGGGAAACCCTACCTGGACCCGAGACCTTGCGGCCGCCATGCTTAAAATAGCGCAAAACCCCAAACTGCCCGGCATTTACAATTTCTCCGGAGAAGGCGTTGCAAGCTGGCACGAATTCGCAATTGAAATTCAAAAACAGGCTCTGGAGAAAAAACTTTTGGAACGCAAGATTCCAATATTGCCCGTTGCAAGCTCCGAATGGAAAAGCGCTGCAAAACGACCTTTATACTCTGCTCTGGACAAAACTAAAATCAAAGAAAATTTTGGCGTGGAAGTCCCTGATTGGAAAGATTCACTCTCTAAATATTTGGACCTTGAGAAATGAAAAAAAACTACAATATAATTTTGGTTGATGAATTTTGCTCTGCGACTGTTAGAGAGCAAATAATACGTCTGCACAAAAAACTGGAAGAAAGCGGTTCGCTTTCGCAAAGCGCAACTCTGAAACTGAACAGCTTTGATTTAAGCGACAACAACTTGTTTTTTGTCACGCTTAGCAAAAATAAAGAACTCAAGCTGCGGAATTTGATGGGCAAAATAAATTTCAAAACGAACAAAGTTGTAATAGTTCCAACAGGAAGGGAAAACTTTTTCGATTTTGCAATGGAATACAATATATGCAACGTGATTCATATAAAAAGACTGAACGAACTCATGCTGCTCGGAGTTTTGAACGATTTTTTCGATGAAAATCTGAATTTGGATTCCTTTTTCAGAAAGGAAGAAACTATTTTTGAAAATAGCTATTCTCTTTCCGGCGATGTAAGCATGCTCAGGTTGATAGAGAATTCATTTGCCGATTTTATAAATAAAATTCAAGACTCGATAAAAAACACATTTATAATAAACTGCCACGAGCTTGTGACAAACGCCATAGCTTACGGAGTTTTAGGGATAACCGCATATACGCGCGACCAATCCGATAAATCCCCAATAAGCTACACGAATATACATATTCCCGATGGCAAGAAAGTGGAAATTCGCTTGATGCTGAACAGCAGTTTATATGGAATATCCGTAAAAGATTTTGGAGGCTTGCTAACCACAAAGAGAATTTTGGAGCGCATAAGGCGGCAGAGCGTTGTGGCCGGAGAGACCATTCCTCAGGGAATAGAGGATTACACTGGGCGTGGGCTTGCGATACTCAGCCATCACGGGCTTCTCATGTTCACCCTGAAGCAAGGCGAATTCACCGAAGTTACTTTGATAAGCCGCCTTGAAACAGCAGCCATGAAAAAACCGATTTCCATTTTGGCAACAGAGCTGTGAGCATTTTGCAATTGTGCAGAGTCTGGAACTCGCTTTTCGCAGCGGGCGTGTGCGCATATGCGTATATTATAGCGGGTCATGCAGTATATATAGAAGCAACAGCGGCAATATTTTTTTTGCTATCGTTCGCAAATGCGCACAACGATATTGTGGATTTTAACGTGGACAAAATAAACCGGCCGGACAGACCCTTGCCCAGCGGGAAAATAAGCTTGAAAACGGCTAAGATTGCAGCGGCTGTTTGCCTTTTTTTGGCTATCGCTTTTGGATTTAAATTTGCATGGCTGTTTGCTATTGTCGGGGCGCTTTGCTTTGTTTACAATAAATATTTAAAGCGCTTTCCTCTGGTTGGGAATTTTGCGGTTGCGCTGCTCGTAACTACGCCAATCGCCATCCCTATTTTGGATATTGGGCTTCCGCAGCTTGAGCTTTTCAATTTGATGTTCTTTGCCTTTACGCTGACGCTTGCCCGGGAAATAACAAAAGATATTGAAGATATTGAAGGGGACAGAGCTATGGGACTGAGAACGCTTCCTATTTTGATAAATGCGCAATTTTCCCTGATTCTCGTTTTTTTGTGCGAAATTCAGTGCCTGGTTCAGCTTGCCATGTTTAAACTGCCCGTATTTTTTGCGGTTTTGCCGTGTTTGCTTTTATCCGCTTTTTTTGCCTGCAAAAAGAAAATAAAACTCTCGCAGAATATGATTAAGATTGCCATGGTACTCGGGCTTGTGTTTTTCTATATTTATCACACATGATTTCGCCACTTTACATTCAACTTTTAGCGGCCGTGCTGTTTTGCTTTGGCATTGCAACGGTTATTTCCAAAAGAAACATATTTTTCGCTTTTCTGGGCCTGGAACTCGCCATAAACGCTGCAAACCTCAGTTTTATAGGATTTGCAAAAAGCTTGCCCGCCATGCAGAGCATTGCCGGGCAAATAGCCCCGATTTTTGTTATAGCCATTGCCGCTGCCGAAGCTTGCATTGGCCTTGCGATAGTGGTTTTGATTTTCCGAAACCAGGAAACTATTGATTCAGACGAGTATTCGCAAATGCAAGGTTAAAAGGAGAGATTATGTCCGGACATTCAAAGTGGGCCACAATCAAACGCAAAAAAGCTAAAACCGATGTTGGCAGGGCAAAAGCCTGGAATAAACTGATAAAAGAAATTTCNGTTGCCGCNAAAATGGGCGGNGGAAACCAGGATGCNAATCCTCGTTTGAGAGCGGCTATACTCAAAGCCAAAGGGCAAAGCTTGCCGGCAAAGAACATTGAGAGCGCAATTGCAAAAGGCATTGGCGGAAATTCCGGCGCAAACATGGAAGAGCCGATGTACGAGGGTTATGGCCCAAGCGGCTGCGCAATTCTGGTGCAATGCTTAACCGACAACAAAACTCGCAGCGTTGCCGATGTGAGAAATATTTTCAACAAGAACGGCGGGAACATGGGTGAGCAAGGCTCCGTGGCCTGGACCTTTAAGAACAAAGGCATTATAGTTTTAGACGCTGCCGCTTATCCCGAAGACAAGGTTATGGACTTGGTTCTGGAAGCCGGAGCCTCCGATATGAGCACCCAGGACGATGTTCATGAAATTGAGACTTCTCCTGAGACTTTTGAGTCTGTGACCAAAGCTCTGGAAAACGCAAAGATAGAAATGCTCTCCGCAGAATTGACCTACGTTCCGGAAAACACCGTGAAGCTGGAAGGCGAAGACGCTCAGAAACTTTTGCGAATGATTGAAAGACTTGAAGACAACGAAGACGTTCAGGACGTTTACCACAACGCTGAGTTGCCGGAAGAAATTGAGAATTGAGAATTGAGAATGGAGAATGGAGAATAGGGCTAACTTAAATGCATTTTTTAAGCATTTATTTTTGAATATTCTCAATTCTCAACTCTCCATTCTCAATTAAAACCAGTCGCTATGAAATATTATCTTTAGCCATTTTCTTTAGCTTGGAGGAATTCACGGCTTTATCTGCTATGGATATTTTGTCTACGAATAGAATTCCATTCAAATGGTCTTGCTCGTGCTGGGCGCAACGCGAGAATTTGCCTGTTACATCCCGTATTTCAACGGCTTCGCCTTTTTCGTTTGTGTAGTTTATGCGCACACGGCTTGGTCTTGAAACCTTTGCCCAGATTTCGGGAACGGAAAGACAGCCTTCTTCGTCTGTTTCTTTTGGATTATCGCCTTCTTCCGGTTCCACAACTGGGTTGAAAAGTATAATTGGGTTGCGCTCTTCTTCTTCTTTTGAAAGGTCAATCACAAAAAGACGAATATTTTTGCCAACTTGCGGAGCGGCCAAGCCTACCCCGTTTGCCTTGTACATCGCTTCGAGCATATTGCGAGCTAGTTCCACAAGCTCAGGAGTTATTTCCTTGACCGGTTCGGATTTCTTTCTCAAGACTTGGGAACCGTATTTGCAAATCTGAAGGTCCACTACTTTTGAGCCTCGCGCTTTTCAGAATCCGCTTCAAGCAATTTAATTATGGCTATTTTTTCAAAGTCAATCTTTGTTTCGCCAGTTTTAATGCTTACAAAGCGCTCGTCAACATGGGCAACTATGCCTATTATGCCGGCAACGGTGAGAACTTTGTCTCCTTTTTTGAGCGCGCCGCGCATTTGCTCGGTTTTTTTGTTCTCCTTCTGTTTTGGCAGTATAAAAAAGATATACATAACAGCAAACATAAGCAAGAAGGGCAAAAATGCGCTCATCATCGATGGCTGCGCAGGAACAGGTTCTTGAGCCATAGCAAAAACAGGCAGCGTTATTAGGCTTGCGAAAATTATTTTCATTGCTGTAATGTAGAAAATTGACTTTTTAAATGTAAATTAACCGATTCAGTTTTGCCCTATATTCCCATGTTAGCTCGTGCTTTGGGCCCAAAACGGAAAATAGGACTACCATGCCTTTTTTCGCTTTGCCCTCGCTATCCTGCTTGTTTTCGATGATTTCGAGGAAAGAATCCAGAGCTTCTTTATATTTGTTTTTGCTGGCTAGCTTGTAGGCTTTGCTGTATGGGGGAGGAGCGTCTTCGTAAAATTCCATAAGCTCCGAAAGCGATTTGGCTTCGCTGTAAAAATCGTCGGTTTCTTTTATTGTTTGCAAAATCGTTTTTGCTTCTTCCGTTTTTCCGCTCATGGTTTTTGCTTTTGCAAGCAGATAGCAGACTTTTTTATCGCTTGGATTTTGTTCAAACAGTTTTTGCAGAATTTTAAGAGCCGCATTTGTTTGCCCCAAGTTCAAAGCGTCTTCTGCATTTAAAAGCAAAGAAGCTTCTTCTGAGAGAAAGAACGGCAGCAGTTGTTTTTTTAGCTCGCTCTCAGGCAAGTTGCCATCTGCGCCGCCTGCAACCTGCTTGTCTTTGAGAATGCGAATATCGCTCAAAGCTCTGATGTGCAAATATCCGGCAAGCGATTGGTTGTTTGGGTCTTCGGGGTCAAGCTTTGCAACTGTGAATTTGAGTTCGGAAGAGAGCGTCTCCAGTGCTGGAGAAACTTCAAACGCTACCGCAATTGCTTTTTCAGACGAGCCGTTGATAACAACCTGCTCAAAATTTTCAAGATCAACTTGGACTATTGGCATGGAGTGGGTAAGGTAGAAAATTTTACGGCAAACGCTGATTTGGACGCTTAGTTGAAAGTTGAGAGTTGAGAGTTGAGAGTTATTTTTTACATATAACAGCTAAATTTGTTCAAAAAACTGAGTTTCAAGTTTTTTCACTCTCAACTCTCCATTCTCAACTCTCCACTAAACCATGAAATCCGAGTTAATAATTATTTACTAAGTTTAATTTATGTATTCAATAACCGCTGTGGCTCAGAGGCTTGGGCTTAATGTTGTTCGGGGAAGATTCCGCTGCTTCTTTTCCGAGCGGCATGCGCATGGAGACAGAACTCCTTCGGTTAGCATAAATGAAGAGAAAGGATATTTTAAATGCTTTGTGTGCAGCGAAGTAAAAGGCAAAGCGGTTAAGCTTGTGGAACTCGCTATGGGAATAAGCAGAGACGATGCTATAAAATGGCTCAAAGACGATAGCCCTTCCATAATAAGAGACTCGCAAAAATTCTTTTTGAAGAAAAGAGAAAAGAGCATTGACAAGCCAACTTTTTTCAAAGAAAAAATGATATTCGATTTTCTCAGCATGCTCTCTCCAATACCTCCGTACAGCGCAATAGGATGGTGGCTTGCGAAAAGAGGAATTTACAAACCGACATGGGATAAAATGCTTTTGCGATGCCTTGACGATTACAATCTTGCAAGCGATAAACTGCTTGCGAAATATTCTCTGGAAGATTTGCAAATAGGCGGGCTGTTCAACAGCTACGGCAAATTGCGCTACGGAAGGCGGCCGCTGATAATCCCTTACATCGATGAAAAAAAACGTCCGTTTTTTTTCCAAGCCAGAGCGATAGACAAAAGCGTTCAGCCTAAAGAATTGAATTTTCAGGGAACCATTCCGTTTCCATACAACAAGAGCGCTCTGGATGGAAAACCAGGAACAGTTTATCTGTGCGAAGGACCCATAGATACATTGACGCTTTTGCAGCGAGGGTTCTGCGCTGTGGGAATTCCTGGTGCAAATACATTTAAACCGGAGTGGACAGAGCTTTTCAAGAATAAGAACGTTGTGCTTTGCCTTGATAACGATAATGCTGGCAGGGCCGGAGAAGAGCGCATTTCTGCGTTGCTGAAAGAAGCGGGGTTAGATGTGCGCTCGTTTGGATTATTGCCGGAAGGCGAAGATATAAATTCGTGGTTTATTCGCCAACTTTGATTTTCATGCCCGGGTATATTTTTTTGTCCAAACCGGGATTCCAATCCAATAATTGCTGAACTGTTACGTTGTGGAGACGAGCTATTTCCCATAGATTGTCGCCGGATTTTATTTCGTAGCTGTTTGCGCCGATTGCCGGAGTTGGAACGGGGCTGGCAGAGGACGATGCTGTAGGAGCGGCCGCTAAGGTTGTGCTTGCTTTTGACGGATCTTGAAGTTTAAGTTTTTGACCTATCATGACCTTGTTGTTATTCATATGGTTCCAATCCATCAAATTCTGAGAAGAGACTCCAAAGCGCCTGGCTATGGAACTGAGATTGTCTCCCCTGCGAACTACATATGTGCGCACCGATGGCGTTGCCGCTTCGTGTTTGGGTTTTGACGCTGCCGCTTCGCTCTTTGAAGCAGAAGAAGCGGCTGAGGCCTTCGCTCCGGATGGCATGGGTATTATTAAAATCTGACCGACTCTCAGCCTTGTGTTTGAAAGATTATTCGCAGCTTGAATGTCTGCTACCTTTAAGCCGAAAACCCTTGATATATATCCGAGGTTATCGCCTTTCTGAACCTTGTACTGCTGCCAGCGAACAAGCTGAGTCTTGTCCATTTTATCATAGGCTTTCAAAAATTTTTCCCTGGTGCCCTGAGGAACTCTCAGGGTGTAGCTCTTGAGATTCGGAGGCGTGCACCAGCGAATAAGCTCGGGATTCAAATCGCGTATCGTATTGACGTTCGCTCCAACCGCGCCGCTCACCTTATCAAGAGGTATGCAGTCTTTGATGGTGACAGTATCGAACGGAACGCTTTTCATATTTTCAACCGTAAATCCGTAATGATGCGGATAATGCCCTATAATAGTTGCCGCCAAAATCCTCGGCACATAGTGCATGGTTTCGCGAGGGAGCTTCAAATCCCAATAGGAAACTTTTTTGGTAGAGTCTTCTGCCTGCTTTTCTTTGACAAGCCTTCTGATTCTCCCCTCTCCGCAATTATAAGCCGCCATTGCAAGGTACCAATCTCCGAATTCATTATACAAAGCGGAAAGATATTCTATTGCCGCATCCGTGGCTCTTTCTGGATTGCGGCGCATATCCACCCAGAAATCCGAAGGCAGCCCGTAGCGTTTGCCGGTTGCGGGTATAAATTGCCATACCCCAGCCGCTTTTGCACGGCTGTAAGCGCTTAGCTTGTATCCGCTTTCCACAAACGCCAAATAAATCAAATCAGAAGGCACGCCGCGCGCTTCCAGCTTTGCGTAAATCATGGAGTCTAAAACCGTTTTGCGGGAAAGAGAGCCTTCCGTAAATTTTCTGGCATTTACCGTTAAATAGTGAATTTCCTGCATTACCCTGTCGTTGATTTCCATGGGAAGCGTGAACTTGGACATATCCATTTCGTGCAGATGGCTTTCTATGTCTTTCTTTTCTGCGCTATCCAGCATAGTTTCTTCAAAGGAATCCAAACCTTCGTAATCGTTTCGGATTGAATGCTGGCTTTCCCAGCCTCTCAAGTTTATGAGCTTCGGGTAGAGGCTCTCCATCGCAAGTATTATCCTCGTAGGCATTGCGGAATAATAGATTGAATCTTCCGGAAGTCCTATGGAGTCTTGCTGCTGCTCGGAGTAAACATTGTTCAAAGCCAGGTCAAAATAATACACGGCGCTCACGGGGTCTTTGTCAAAAGCCTGCATGCCGGCTTTGAACTCTTCCCAGGAAGCTTTGCCTGCTGCTCCAGGAGGTTCTGCCAATTCCACCAACTCTATCTGTTTTATTTCGGGTTCTGCAGAGCTTGAGGCAATAACCTCACCCTTATGCGGACTCGCAGAGCACGCAAACAACAAAAGCACCGATACTAAAAAGAAGCTCGGAATTTTTACAACGATCACTCCTCTTCCTCTTCTTCGTAATCAAGCCCCAAACGACGAAAATGCGGCTTGTCGAAGTTAAGCTCTTCATCGAGAGCTTCTTCTTCCATCATATCTTCTTCCTCCTCTCCAAGTTCTTCGAACTCGTCCGAATCTTCGTCTAGATCAGATTCTGGAAGAAAACTATCACTTCCGCCCCCCTTGGGGCGGCGGCCTAATTGCAAGGGATATTTCATATCAACCTCCTGAATATAGCAATTATTCTGAACGAAATATAGTAAATTACCCAAATATGCGCTATAGATTTATTTGCGAATACAATGGGTCTGCATTTTCTGGCTGGCAGGAACAGCCTAACGAAAAAACTGTGCAAAGCGAGTTGGAGATGGCGCTTTCCACCGCTTTGAGGCAAAAAATCATCGTTGTAGGCTCCGGGAGAACAGATGCCGGCGTACACGCCAGGGGCCAGGTTGCGCATTTCGATTTTCCAGAAGCTTTTGATTGCAGAGTTCTGGAACGCTCCGTAAATGCGCTAAGCGACAAAAATGTTTGCATAAGAAGCTTGGAGCCCTGCCAAAGCGATTTCCACGCTCGTTACAGCGCAAAAGAGAGGCACTACCAATATGCGCTCTGCACGCAGCCGATAGTCTTGGGCGCAGAACTGGTTTGGCAATGCGGCTGCAAGCTGAACGCCGCGCTTATGGAAGAAGAAGCGAAAAGTTTTTTAGGCGAACACGATTTCAACGCATTTTCAATTCCCAGAAACGATGGCAAAAGCACGCTGTGCACCATAACGGAATTCCGATTGGAAAAAACGGAGATGCAGCATTGGCATATCCGAGGCAATCGGTTTTTGCACAGGCAGGTTCGCTCGATGATCGGTTTATTGTTTGATGTGGGCAGGGGCCGTTTTGAGCCTGGGGTAGTAGCTCGCATTTTCAGCGGAGAATTTGCAGGCGAAAGGACATGGGCTCCAGCGCAGGGCCTAACGCTAATGGACGTAGTTTTTGATAGCGTCCCTTAGCGTTGTGAATATCTTTATCAATTCGTTTTCGTCTTCTTCCAGAATTGTGATTCTGAACCCTTGAAGCTCGCAGCAGAAGCTGCTCATTGGAACCACGCAAATCCCGGTTGCTCCCAAAAGATAATAGACAAAGCGGTAATCCGGGTTTACGCCTTTGCACCACTCCTCTACCTTCGCTCTGATTTCCGGATTTTCAATATGGAGAGTCTGCTTGTCGTTGAGAACGCCTTCTTTGAAAATTATCGCATTGTAGAATGCGCCGTAAGTCGGGTTGAACATAAGCTCCGGGACTTCGCTGAGAATTTTGTTGATTATCTCGCTACGCTTGCCTATCTGCTCGTTAAGGAATGAGCGGTGAATTTCGTAGCGTTCATCGCCGAGAATAAGCGGAAGGGCCAATTGCGGGAGGCTTGTGGAGCAGACTTCTATCATTTTTGCGTTGTCCAATGCGCTGCAAAACGCGGAGAATTCGGGGTTTTTGTCCCGGTTGTAGAATTCCATCCATCCGCAGCGAGAGCCTGGCCACGGGACTTCTTTGGAAAGGCCTTTCATCGCTATGCCGGGAACGTCTTCTGCATATTCGGAAAGAGAATATGACCTTGCGCCGTTGTAAACAATTTTGTTGTAAACTTCGTCTGATATTACGAATACGCCGTATTTTTTTGCGATCTGAATTATTTTTTTCAAGCTTTCGAGCGGATATACCATGCCCGTTGGATTGTCTGGGTTTATTATCAATATGCCGGCGATGTTGGGGTTGTATTTAACCTTGTTCTCCAATTCTTCGAGGTCCGGGTACCAGTGGTTTGCGGGATCGAGTTTGTAGGTTATGGGATCTGCGTGGGCGTGGGCTGCTTCTGCTGAGCTGTGCGTGCTGTACGCTGGGGAAGGCCCTATTACCCTGCTTGTTATGTCCAGAAGCTGGTAGGTTGTTGCGATTGCGTCGCCGAGTCCGTTGAAAAACAGAATGTCTTCGGGGGTTATTTGCACTCCTCCCATAGCGTTGGTTTGTTTGCAAATAAATTCCCTTGTGGCCAAGGCTCCTTTTGAGTGGCAGTAGCCGTAGGAGCTATTCTGCTGCACCAAGTCTCGCATTATATCTTTTATCCAAAACGGAAGCTGGCATTTTTTCTCTATTGGATCGCCTATGTTTTCCCAATGAATTTCCAGCCCCAGAGCCTTAAGCTGATTCGCTTTTTTAACTATTTCGCGAATTTCGTATTTAAACTCTTTTGAACCATCGGATAAAAGTTTTTTGCGCATGAAATGAATGTAGAAATTTGTATATTTCATCTATGAAAAAAACACTCAGATTACTTGCGGTTGCGGCTATAGGCTTTGCAATGGCAGCTTGCAGCGAAGACAACGTCAATAAACTCAAAGACTCACTCCTGGACGGATGTACAAGAGCAACATCGGTAGCCGGCGTTAGCCAAACCAATGTTAGCATGTGTACAACCAATCAAACAAAAGAAACCTGCGACGAGTTGGGAGGCAAGCTTGGGCAATGCAAGGAAAATCCTGACAAGAAATGCGAAAGCATAGTTAATTGGATATATTATTACTTAGACGATAATATTCCGGACATTGATATGCCTTGCCCGCCTGGCTATGATAGCAAATGAACCATATAGCCGATTCTCTTTTAAAAAGTTATGCTGAGCTCAAATGTTCAATTCCTGTTGAGCTTGATTTTCAATTTGACAAAAATGAAATAGCAGAGCTTATAGACACGCTTCGCAATCTTCTATTTCCGGGTTATTTTGGCAAGCATAAAATAGAAGACCTTTTGGGCAAGGCTCAAAATTTGCTGAACAAATATGCAGCAAAAGCAACGGAAGAATTTTTGACCAAGCTCCCGAAGATAAGAGCGAGCATAGCTACCGATGTGGACGCCGCTTATGACGGCGACCCTGCGTCCATGAGCAAAGAAGAAATAATAATAGCTTACCCCGGTCTATACGCAATCACGGTTTACAGGCTTGCGCACGAATTGCATCTTTTGAAAGTACCTATGCTGCCCCGCATAATGACGGAGCATGCTCATTCCATAACGGGCATAGACATAAACCCCGGCGCAAATATAGGCAATAGCTTTTTTATAGATCACGGAACCGGCATTGTGATAGGCGAAACCGTAATCATAGGCGAGCATGTAAAAATTTACCAAGGCGTAACGCTTGGAGCGCTGTCCACAAGGGGCGGCCAGTCATTGAGGGGCAAAAAACGCCACCCCACCGTAGAAGACAATGTGACAATCTATTCCAATGCCTCGGTATTTGGAGGCAACACGGTAATAGGCAAAGGAGCCGTGCTAGGCAGCAGCGTGTTCGTAACGGAGTCTGTGGCTCCGGGAACAAAATTGTCTGAACCATAGCAGACCGCAATTTTTTCTATATTAAAATTGTGGAACATGGTTTTTTAGAACAATTTCGCAAAAGCCCAATTCTGGGCATTATCAGAGGGTTGCCGCCGGAACAAGCGGCAAGCTGCGCTGATACCTGCGTGATTTCCAAACTCAAATATGTAGAAGTGCCGCTCAACACGCACGATTCAGCTTTGGCCCTCAAAAATCTGAGCGAAGAAAGCCAGACCAGAGGCTTGGTTGTTGGAGCAGGAACGGTGCTTAACGTAGAAGATTTGGACAAAGCGCTTGACAATGGCGCAAGATTCATTCTTTCTCCGGGCACGAACCCCGCTGTGGTGGATAAATGCGTTGCAAAAGGCATACCTTGCATTCCGGGCGCATTGACTCCAACGGAAATAATGCACGCTTACAGGCTTGGGGCAACGGCTGTCAAGGTTTTCCCAATCTCTGCGGTTGGCGGCGCAACATACATTCAGGAACTGCGAGGGCCGTTCAGGGAAATCCCGCTGCTAGCCTGCGGCGGAGTGAGATCTGAAAACGTTATGTCTTTCTTTAGCGCGGGTTGCGATTTTATAGCTTGCGGTGCAAGCGTGTTTACGCTTGCAGATATGAAAATTGGAAACTGGCAAAGCATTGAGCGCAATTTGTGGTGGGTGAGCAAGCTGGACCAGAAGGCTATTGGCTTATTGCGTTAAACTGCTCTTCCGTTTCAACAGAAGAAACTTTCACATTTGCGTTTATCACGCCCATCAGGCCAGCTAAAACTTTGCCTGCGCCAACTTCAATGCCTCTTTCTATGCCTAGCGAAACTGCCGTCTCCATTCCATGTTGCCAGCGAACCGGGGAGATAAGCTGCTTTGCCAATAAATCTTTTAGCTCAGAGCCTGAGCTTACGGGTTGCGCTGTTACATTGGCAATTACGGGTACTTTCAAATCGTTGAACTTTGTTTTTTCGATTGCTTCTTTTAAGCCGGGCAAAGCGTATTCCATCAACGGGCTGTGGAACGCACCGGAAACCGGAAGCGGAACTACTCTTTTTGCGCCTTTCGCTTTTGCCAGCTCTGAGGCTTTTGCAACGCCTTCCTTTGAACCGCTAATCACAATCTGGCCAGGCGAATTGAAGTTTGCCGCTACCACCACGCCTGCGTCTTGAGACTCGGAAAGCACGGCGTTCAGGTCTTCTTCGGACAGTTTAAGCACCGCAGCCATTGCGCCGGGTTTCAGAACCCCAGCCTGAGCCATAAGCTCGCCGCGAACTCGCACCAAGCGAAGGCCGTCTTCAAACGAGAAGCCGCCGGCGGCGTAAATTGCGGAATATTCGCCAAGCGAATGACCTGCTACATAGTCAAAAGAGACTCCTTTGCTCTTTAAGAGTTCCATTGCCATGCATGAGCAGACATAAAGAGCCGGTTGCGTGTTGTCCGTGCTCTTTAGCGCATCTTCAGGGCCTTCTTGCATTATTTTTGAAAGCTCGAAGCCAAGCACCTCATCTGCTTTTTTAAGAATTTGTTTTGCGGGTTCAAAAGTTTCGGACAAAACTTTGCCCATTCCAATGTACTGGGCACCCTGCCCCGGAAATAAAAGAATTGTTTTCATGGAAAAATAATGTAGAAAACTGCATTTTGGCACCTTATACCCCAAGCCCTATATTCTAATTTTCTATATTATTTTCGTTTTAAAAGAGGAATTTCACATGTTTGGATTATTTTCCTGCGATATAGGCATAGATCTCGGCACCGCAAACACGCTGGTTCACGTAGCCGGTAAAGGCATTGTTATCAACGAGCCTACCGTTGTCGCTGTAGATAGGAAAAGCGAAAGAGTTACTTATATTGGCGCAGAAGCCAAAAAAATGCTTGGACGCACGCCCGATGAAATTGTCGCCGTACGCCCGATGAAAGATGGTGTTATAGCAGATTACCACCTAGTTGAAGCCTTGCTTCAATACTTTATAAGCAGAGTTCAGAGATACCCGCTGTTCCTGGTTAAGCCAAGAGTGGTGGTAGGCGTTCCGTCCGGTATAACGGAAGTGGAAAAAAGAGCCGTTCTGGACGCAACCAGAGCCGCAGGAGCAAGGGAAGTTCATCTTGTTGCCGAGCCTATGGCTACGGCTATCGGTATGCAGATTCCCGTTGCGGAACCATCTGGACACATGGTGATAGACTGCGGCGGCGGAACATCGGAAGTCGCGGTTATCTCGCTCGGCGGCCTTGTTTGCAAAGCATCCGTACGTGTTGGCGGAGACAAAATGGACAATGCAATCGTTATGTATTTGAGACGCACCCACGGACTCCTGATAGGCGAATCCATGGCAGAAGAAGTCAAAAAGAAAATAGGTTCGGCATATCCGCTGGAAAAAGAACTTGAAATGGAAGTTAAGGGTAGAGACTTGGCAGCAGGCATTCCGCGCACTATAGTTGTAAAAAGCGAAGAAATCAGAGACGCTCTGAGCGAATCCGTTTTGCAAATAGTTGAAGCTGTGAAAAAAGCTCTGGAAAGCTGCCCCCCGGAACTCTCCGCAGATATTTTGGACAAAGGCATAATAATGGCAGGAGGCACAAGCCAGCTTATGGGCTTGGATGCAAGGCTTCGCCATGAAACCGGACTTCCTGTAAGCGTTATAGACGATGCGCCGCTCTGCGTGTGCAAAGGTACCGCTAAAATCCTGGAAAGCCTTGATTATTTCCGTAACTGCAAAGTTCTAATGGCATCTTCCGTGTAATGAATTTATTTAGCTATATAGTCAGATTATGCAAATGGGCGCGCGGGTCGGTAGTGTTTGCTTTGCTCATATGCTTTTCTCTTTATATGCAATTCATACAGGTTAAGCACAANCAGAACATAGNCGATTTTCTTTTCTCAAGCGTTTTTTATTTGCCGCAGTCTATAGTTTCATCGGTTTTATATATCAGCGATATAGGCGAGCAAAACATAGTCCTGAAAAAAGAAAACGCAAAGCTCAAATTGGAAGTTGATTTAATAAAGGAATACGCAATTGAAAACGAGAGGCTCAAAAAACTCCTGTTTTTTGAGCACCATTTGAACTATCCCATCTTTTTAACGCAGATAATAGGCTATAACCCAGGGCCTTACATGACAACGGTTGTAGTGAACAGCGGCCATTCAGATTCCATTCTTTACGGAATGCCGGTATTCACCGCCAATGGCTTGGTGGGCAAGGTCTCCAAAGTATTTTCCGGACATTCAATGGTACAGCTTCTTTC
>WQSA01000015.1 GCA_009788135.1 Candidatus Fibrimonadales bacterium | reverse complement strand
TCCAAAACCGCTATGCGAGTATCATAAGGTGTTGCGCTAACCAAAATGCCACGTTCCGCGGCTCCGTTTTTTTGCATAAAAATCCCTTTAAGTTGCTTTCCAATTCTGCAGTAAACGATTTACTCTCGCAATTTTAGCTTTCTCCTCTTCAGAGCCGTTGAAGGCTTTGAAGAGGAGATTTCTGTATTCTGTGAGCGAGGTGCGAATTAAAATGCGATCTTCTTTCTTTAACATTGTTTCTCCGACAGAGCAGCCACACCCGGAAGCTCTTTGCCTTCAAGGAATTCCAGCGATGCACCGCCTCCAGTAGATGTGTGAGTAACTTTTTTGTCTGCTCCGTACTTTTTTGCTGCAGTTGCCGTGTCTCCGCCGCCAATCACGGTGATTGCACCGCCTTGCGTGGCTTGAACTATAGCGTCTGCCATAGCTTTTGTAGCTTTTTCAAAAGCTGCAAATTCAAATACGCCTGCAGGCCCGTTCCAAACAATGGTTTTGGAATCCAAAATAGCTTTCACAAAAAGCTCTGTGGATTTTGGGCCAACATCCAAGCCCATCCAGCCATCAGGAATGCCAGAGGAATCGTCTGCGGATTTGGTTGCTGCATCTGCTGCGAATTTGTCTGCGACAACATAGTCAACGGGCAGAATAATCTCTTTGCCGTTCTTTTTTGCTTTTTCAATCAAGCTCGGAACTATTTTCGCACCTTCGTCGTCGTAGAGGGAAGCCCCTATAGCCAGGTTGTTGATAACTTTTTTGAATGTGAAGGCCATGCCTCCGCCAATTATGATTTTATCGGCTTTGTCCAGCAGGTTGTTGATAAGCTGGATTTTGTCTGCGACTTTTGCGCCGCCAAGAATTGCAAGCACAGGGCGCTTTGGATTGTCCAGCACGGCCGCAAATGCATCTAGTTCCTTTTTCATAAGGTAACCGCTGGCTCTCTTCTCGTAGCCTTCTCCAAGCATTGAGGAGTGGGCGCGGTGCGCAGTGCCAAAAGCATCGTTTATATAGACTTCTGCAAGTTTTGCAAGAGAAGCTCTGAATTCTTTTACTTTGGCCGGATCGGCTTTGATTTTTTCTTCGGTGCCGTCTGGCTTTTTAACTTTCGCTTTGCCTTCTTCTTCCAAGTGGAAGCGCAGGTTCTCCAGCAAAACAACATCGCCGGGCTTTGCGGCTGTGCATTCCTTTTCAACTTCCGCACCAACGCAATCGCTTAGGAATTTAACCGGTTTGCCTAGCAATTCATGCAATTTGTCTGCAACGGGCTTCAAACTGTATTTTGCAACAGCTTTGCCATCCGGCCTGCCCAAATGGGATGCCAAAATAACGGCAGCGCCTTTGTCCAATGCATAGCGTATTGTTGGAAGCGCCGCTTCTATACGTTTTGTATTGGTTATTTCCCCTGTAGTTTTATCTTGCGGAACATTAAAATCCACGCGAATAAAAACACGCTTACCTTGCATATCAAGGTCTTCAATAAAAAGCTTAGACATATCTTGTCTCCGTAAAAAAAATCTTTTGAAAGAATATAGTAAATTTTGGAAATTATCTACAAAATAGCATAAAAAAGGTAGAAATATCACTTTTTTTTGCAAAAAAATGCAAAAATGCAATAAAAAACGCCCATTAACAAAAAAAAAATATATATTATATAACAATACGCAGGTTACAAAGAGGTCTAGTATGAAAAAATCCCGTAATTTTTTTGTTTCAGCAACTCTATCAGTTGTTTTGGCAGGATTCGTCTTTTTTGGATGTTCCGGCGATACGGAAGCAAAACCCCATTGCGATGATTCAGAAACTTGCTTGGAAGATGCTTCCAGCAGTTCCGATGATGAGCAAAAGCATGACTCATCAAGCTCTGCGGGCGGCAGCGGAACTTCCAGCAGTTCTAACGAAGAACAAGGCTCTAGTTCATCAAGCTCCAATGGCAACGGCAATGAACCATCAAGCAGCTCTCAAACTCCATCTGCAACATCTTCATCAAGCAGCGTATCTAATAATGCAAGCTCCTCTTCTGCAACAGAAACTACAAGTTCAAGTTCTTCTTCCAGACCTTCTTCTAGCAGCGCGCCCGCTGCCGGCAGCAATTGCGGTTATCAGCCGAGCTGGTGCGGCGGCATAGCATTTAGCGATATAGTAACTGCAAGTATAAACGGAAATGCTCCCGATGGCCCCGCTTGCATATACGCTACCAGCATTTCAAAACTCGGAAATCAAAGCGAAGGCACAATAACAGTAAACGGCAAGACATTAAAAGCCAATTGGGATACTGACCAAGGTGGCAGGTGCGGCAATACCGACTGGGGTCAAAAAACATGCTCTCAAGCCTTAACTGATGCCGGCGTAACAAAAGTGGATGGCGGATATTATATATATGTACCTGGTTGGGGTGGTGATTTCTCCACAACCGGCGCAAGCGGCTCCATTGCCTGCAGCGGCGTAACGCCTTCGCAATCAAGCTCGTCTGCCAGAAGCTCTTCTTCTGGAACAACAGTAACCCCGCAATCATCTTCTTCTAACACTTCATCTACACCCACGCTTACATGCGCAAGTGTCCCTTCCACAGGAACGGCAGGAACTGCAATAGCAGCGCCAGTTGTTCAATGCAATGGCTCTACAGTCACTGGCTCCAACATCACTTGGAGCGGCGCACCTACCTGGAGCAATCCAACGGCAGGTACTTATAACAATGTTAGGGCTACAGCAACTTCCGGCAACTGCAGCGGCATGCAAGCCAATTGCTCTGGCACATTGACCGTAAGCGCAGCTCCAACGCCATCAAGCTCTTCTCAGGGAAACACTGGCGGCGGAACTCCTTGCTCGCAATGCAGCCAAGATATGAATAGCGGCACAAAAAATTACAAGACTACGCGCTACTGGGATTCTTGCAAACCTAGCTGTGCATGGACAGCCAATGCTAGCGGCAGCCCAAATGGCGCGGCTAAAAGTTGCAGCGTTAACGGCAGCAAGCTTTCCGATGTAAATGCGGCAAACGCTTGTCAAAGCGGCCCTGCTTACACTTGCATGGATCAAGTTCCATGGGCTATAAATGATAATCTGGCTTATGGTTTTGCAGCGTCTCATTCAAACAGCGATTGCGGAAAGTGCTTCTTGGTAGAATTCACCAACAACGGCGAAGGCGGCACCGCAGGCGGCAACGTCTCTGGAAAAAGAATGGTTCTTATGGTAACCAACATAGGCGGCGATGTGGGCGGTGATCAATTTGATATTATGATTCCTGGTGGCGGCGTTGGCGCATTCAATGCTCTAACCAATCAAATATCTCAGCTTGGCGGCGGTTCTAACACAAATATGGGAGCGCAATACGGAGGCTTTAGAGCTGATTATAGCGGGGGCTGCGGCCCTGACGCAGCCTGCATCCGCACCAGATGCGCATCTGCCTTTAGCGGCTCGCAGCTCGCTAATATGAAGGCTGGTTGCGATTGGTTTATAGACTGGTTCAAAATAGCCAATAATCCAGCTGCAAAGTCCAAGGAAATAACTTGCCCATCAGAGTTGACTGCCAAGTATAAATAAATGACTCGCTTTCGCCCGTGCATAGACTTACACAGCGGCAAAGTCAAACAGATAGTAGGTTCCTCGCTCTCGGCTAACGAGAGCGATTTAAAAGAGAACTTTGTTTCATCAAAACCCGCAGAATGGTACGCCGAGTTGTACAAAAAAGACAACTTAAAAGGCGGCCATATAATAATGTTGGGGCCAGGCAACGAAGATGCCGCAATAAGAGCCTTGAAAGCTTACCCAAACGGAATGCAAATAGGCGGCGGCATAACCAAAGAAAATGCAAAAAAATACCTGGAAACGGGAGCTTCCGCTGTTATAGTCACAAGCTATATTTTCCCAAACGGCAAATTCTCAATTGAAAAATTAAAAGAACTCAGCGATGAGATAGGGAAAGAAAAACTAGTTGTGGACTTAAGCTGCTACAAAATGCAGGTAGCAATAAACAAATGGCAAACTTTAACGGACTTTTACATAACCAAAGAAAATTTGGACATGATTTCCGAGTATTGCTTTGAATTTTTAGTTCATTCCGCAGGGGTAGAAGGCAAACAGCAGGGCATGGACTTGGAACTGATTGATTTTTTGGGCGAGAACTCCCCTATTCCAGCTACCTACGCAGGAGGTGCCAACAGCTTAAAGGATTTTGAAACCTGCAACAAGCTTTCAAAAGGCAGAGTAGATTTAACAATAGGCAGCGCATTGGATATCTTTGGGGGAAGATTGTGCTACGATGATTGCAAAAAGTTGAGAGTTGAGAATTGAGAGTGGAGAGTTATTTTTAAGCATAACAGCTAAATTAGCTTAAAAACGCAGTGTTTCAAGTTTTTTCACTCTCAACTCTCAACTTTCCACTCTCAACTAAGCCATGATGTTTGAGTTTATCAATATTTACTATATTACTATAAACTAAAATAAAGAGGACTTATGAGCCAGGAAAAATTGTTTGCGGAATTCCCCGATGTTTCTACCGAGGAATGGGAAGCCACTATACAGGCAGACCTTAAGGGGGCAGATTACGAAAAAAAGCTGGTCTGGAAAACGCTGGAAGGCATAGCGGTTAAACCCTACTATCGCAAAGCCGATACCGATGGCATCTCCTGGCTTTTAAACAACCTGCCAGGCGAATTCCCATTTGCGCGCGGCACCAAAAAAACAGATAACAACTGGGAAATAAGAGAAAACATCTACGAAGAAAACGTAGCCGCTGCAAATGCAGCCGCAAAGCTCGCTCTGGAACGCGGCGCAAACGCAGTATGCTTTTTGCACGGAACCCAAGCGGATTGCCAAGCCCTAAGCGCAGGCATAGACTCAAGCAAGGTTTATTTTGACTTTATCGAAAATAAATCCATTATCAAAACCCACAACTACCACAACGCTGGCGCAAACATAATCCAGGAACTCAGCATAGCCCTATATGGAGGCTTGGAACAAATGGATGCTCTGACCGAAGCGGGCCAAACCGCAGAACAGGCTGCCGCTCAGATTTCGTTCAGCATAAGCGTTGGCTCAAGATACTTCCTTGAAATTGCAAAAATCCGTGCGCTGCGCATTTTGTGGGCAAACGTGCTCAAAGAGTACGGGGTAACAGGCACTGCAAAAATCCATGTATGCACATCATTATGGAATGCCACCGTATTTGATCCTAATGTGAACATGCTCCGGGTAACAACGGAAGCCATGAGCGCAGCAATAGCTGGCGCAGACTCTATCACGGTTATTCCTTACGATGCAGTATTCAAAAAACCTGACGAATTCAGTTGCCGCATAGCACGCAATGTTCAACTGCTGCTCAAAAACGAATGCAATTTCCATAAAATAGTCGATCCTTCCGCAGGCTCCTACTATATAGAAACGCTAACCGAGCAGATTGCATCCAAAGTTCTGGAAGCATTTAAAAAGTTTGATCCAAATTCCATTGAAAAAGCCATTGAAGAAAGCTGCAAGCAAAAGGAAAAACTTATCGCTCAACGCCGCGAAGTGTTTGTCGGTACAAACCAATATCCGAACTTGCAAGAAAAAATGAGCGACAAAATCACAACGACTTCGAGCATTCGCCGAGGACCGCAGGTATTTGAAGAGCTTCGCTTGCAAACGGAAAAGAGCGGAAAAGCTCCAAAGGTATTCTTGTGGACTGCCGGAGACTTGGGCATGCGCCTCGCTCGCGCAACATTTATCAAGAATTTCTTTGGTTGCGCAGGATACACGGTTATAGACACCAACGGAATTTCAAGCGTTGCTGAGGGTATTGAACTCGTGAAAAAGAATTCGCCTCAAATTGTGGTGTTATGTTCCAAAGACGAAGAATACAGCGGGCTTGCAAAGGAAATTTTCCCGGCTCTTGAAAAAGAATTCCCGGGAATTATCCGCATAATTGCCGGCAATCCTAAAGATGCTGAGGAATTGAAAGCTGCAGGAGCGCAAGACTTTATTCATGTTCTGACGAATGTAATAGATTCTTTGAGCTCATATCAAAAGAAATTAGGTGTGGCTTGAAAGATTTCTTTGCCAAAAATTCCCTTAAACTTTTAGCATTGCTATGCGGATGCCTAGTCTGGTTTGCTGTGGTTTCAAGGGAAGAAACCAGAACGGAAATCGAACTGCCCGTTAAGGTTCTGAACTTGCAAGAAAATATGGCCTTGGTTCATCCGCCGCCGCAAACTATGGCGGTGCAGTTGGAAGGCAAGGCCATAAGCTTGATTCACTTAAAATTAAACCGCTCCGCAAGCCTTGAAATAGACTTGAAGGGTATGCCGCTCGGTAAAAACAGGATTTCTAGCGACCAAATCCGATTTATTTCGCCAGGCATGCCAGAGGTGAAAATGTTGCGCGTTAGGCAAACAAACCAGTTGAACATTGAATTGGATGCGAGAATTGAACTGAAAGTACCGGTGCAGCCAAAGCTTGATATTCAAGCTGCACCAGGTTACACATTGCTCGGCAAGCCAAAAATAATACCAGATTCCGTTTTAATTTCCGGAGCGAGAAGCGCAGTTGCGCAAGTAAACTATATTCCCACAAAAACAGTTTCCATGACAAATTTGAAGTGGAGCAATTCGCTCCCTATATCGCTGGACTTGTCTTCGATTCATTCCATAGTGGACATTGCAGATACCACTCTGTTTGTTCAGATAAAAATTGAGCCTTTGGACCATAAAATATTCTCCGGAATTCCAGTTCGCCTGATAGGCAGTTTTGATAGAAGCGTTTTTTCTCTTTCTCCATCGAAAGCCGATATTGAAGTTTCCGGAGGAAAAGAATTGATTTCCTCAATAGATCCGCAAGACATAAATCTCTACATTGAATTTTCCAGATTTTCAATTGAGAATACAGACGAGCTGAAGCCAACTGTTCATATCCCCTACCCGATTAGCAATTGGCAGGTTGTTCCGGAAAAATTTCGTTTAATAGAGAATGAATAATATCTGGCTTGGAATAGAGACTAGCTGCGACGATACCGCTTGCGCAGTGTTGCGCAATAACGGAGATTCAATTGATATTTTATCCAACTGCCTCTACAGCCAAATAGATGAGCACAAAGCCTGGGGCGGAGTTGTGCCAGAACTTGCCTCGCGCGCGCATTTGGAAAAAATAGTTCCAGTTTTGCAACAAGCTTTGAAAGAAGCAAATATAAACATTGAAGATATAGGTCAAATAGCCTACACCCAAAGCCCCGGATTGATGGGTTCATTGCTAGTAGGAATAAATTTCGCAAGAGGATTGGCAAAAGACCTAAACATAAAAAGCTACGGAATAAACCATTTGAAAGGGCATATCAGCTCCGCATTATTAAACTCTCCACTCTCCACTCTCAACTCTCCACTTCTCGCTTTAATAGTCTCCGGAGGGCATACAGAATTGGTTTTGACAAAAGAAAATGCTATAGTGGGCAAGACTCGAGATGATGCTGCGGGCGAGGCTTTTGACAAGAGCGGAAAAATTCTTGGGCTTGGTTACCCTGCGGGTGCGGCTATAAGCAAGTTAGCCAAGAGCGGCGATAAGAATTTTCATGAATTTCCCAGAGCGCTTAACGAAGCCAATTCCTTTGATTTCTCGTTTAGCGGATTGAAAACTGCGGTTCTGCGCTATGTTCAGACAAAAGGCGAAGACTTTGTAAAGGAACATATTGCGGATATTTGCGCTAGCTTGCAAGAAGCCATAGCGGATATCTTATCTTTGAAAGCGGTTAATGCTGCAAAGAAATATGGAGTTGAGAATCTAATTTTGTGCGGCGGAGTCAGCGCAAATTACAGGCTAAGGGAGCTTATGGCCCAGCGTGCTGAAAAAAGCGGTTTAAATTTTATATGCCCGCCTCCCGAGCTTTGCACAGACAACGGCGCAATGATAGCGGCAGCGGCTATTTTTACTAATTTTTCTTAATGAAAAAAGTTTTCAATTTTAGCGCGGGTCCCAGTACCCTTCCCCAACAGGCAACAGAAGAAGCAGCAGCCGCAATCGCAGATTTCGCAGGCACGGGTGTTGGCATTCTGGAAATGAGCCACCGCACCAAACCCATAGAAGGAATGGTTGCAGAAACAGAATCTCTTTTGAAAGAGCTTCTGTCTATTCCATCTGGCTACGAGGTTCTGTTTTTGGGCGGCGGCGCATCCCTGCAATTCTGCATGGTTCCCATAAACCTGCTAGACTCAAGCGCAAGCGCAGATTACACAGATACAGGCGTATGGGCAAACAAAGCATTGAAAGAAGCGAAGAAATTCGGAAAAGTGAACGTGGTTTGCTCTTCCAAAGAAAGCGTATATAATCACATCCCAAAAAACTTTGAGCAAACTCCGGGCGCAACATATCTGCACATTACAAGCAACAACACTATTTACGGAACGCAGTGGAAGGAATTCCCAAACGCAAATACCTATCTGGTTTGCGATATGAGCTCGGATATTCTGAGCCGCCCGATTGATGTTTCCAAGTTCGGGCTTATATACGCCGGCGCTCAGAAAAACATGGGGCCTGCAGGCGTGGCTACCGTTATAGTTCGTTCCGATATTCTGGGCAAGGTGCAGCGCGACATTCCAACGATGCTGGACTACCGCACTCACATTCCAGAACATTCAATGTTCAACACTCCGCCCGTGTTCTCAATTTACGTGATGAACAGAGTTTTGCACTGGCTCAAAAATCTCGGCGGCGTTGCGGAAATGGAAAAAATAAACACCAAAAAAGCCAATCTTCTCTACGATGCTTTGGACAATTCAAAGATGTTCAAAGGCACCGCTGCTAAAGAAGACCGCTCCACAATGAACATTCCATTCGTGTTCAGAGAAGATGCCGTTGCCGCAGACCAGAAAGAAGAAATGGAAAAGAAATTCTTGAAAGGCGCTGTGGAAAAAGGCTTGGAACAATTGAAAGGACACCGCTCGGTGGGCGGATTCAGAGCGAGCATTTACAATGCAATGCCAATTGAAGGCGTTGAAACCTTAGTGCAGTTCATGAACGATTTCAAATAATTCTTCATAAGTTTCCACAGCTCTGAACTGTGGAAACTCTTTTTTCACCGTGTCTGGAGCACAAAATAAACATGCCCAATCCGCAGTCTTCAGCATTTCAATATCGTTATAAGAATCGCCAGCGGCAAAGACTTTAAAGTTTAGCGATTTAAACGCCTCAACAGCGCGGCGCTTTTGATTTTTCTGACGCAGCTTGTAGCCTACAATCCTATCGTCTTTCACTTCGAGATTATGGCAAAACAAGGTTGGATAGCCTAAGTTTTTCATTATCGGTTTTGCGAATTGCGAAAAGGTATCAGATAAAATTACCACCTGGCAATAAGAGCGAAGCTTGTCTAAAAATTCCTTTGCTCCCGGCAAAAGAGGCATGCCCTCTATAACGCTTTGTATATCGGAAAGCTTTATGCCCTGCTTGTCCAAAATTCTCAAGCGATGCTGCATAAGCTCATCGTAATCGGAAATGTCGCGAGTCGTCAAGCGAAGCTCGTCTATCTTTGTTCGCTCTGCAACGGAAATCCATATTTCCGGAGAAAGAACTCCTTCCAAATCAAGCGCAGCGATCATTCTGCGGCCACAGGTTCATTGTCGAATGCGTGGCATGCAGTGTTGCAAGCTGTGTTAAAGCGCTTCCACAAAATTTTTGCCAAATGCATTGAAACGTTTCCTGATTCTCTCCATGAAACTCTCAACGAATTGGTTTCCGAAACAACTTCTGCGCGCGTTAGAGTTTGGCTCTGGGCCTTTGCCAGAAGCTCTTCTGCCTGCCTGCACAGCTCCTCTTTCTTTTGTGCATTAATTTTGTCTAAATTGCTTCTAATTTCCTTTTGATCGTTATAAGTAGCAAAGAAAGACTGCACAAGCTCATTGAATTCGTTGAAAATATCCGTTTCCGCAGCTCCGCAACGACCAGTTTTTTCCCATTCGGTCTGCAAACCGCGAACAGCTTGCAAAGTTCTGAATTTAAAGTTGCCCTGCTCCAAAATATTTTTCAACTGTTCTTTTAAACCGTGTTTCACTTCCCAGTTCTTATCCAGTTCTTTTGTTATTTCAGGATTGCTTTTGGAAGCAGATTCCCATATACGATCTGAAACCGAGTAAAATCTCTCGTTAAGCTCTTTTGAATAACCGTTGTTTTCCAAAGCCTTCCATTCCTCTTCTATGGCCTTCCACGCAGCAACAGACTCTGCGCTAGAAGCATCAAAAGCAAGAGCTTCAATCTTTTGGCACACTTCTTCTCTGGTTTTTCTTGCGCTGTCAAAGAAGGCATTTCTGTTTTCAAAGAATGAGTCGCTCGCTTTTTTGAATCTCTGCAAAAGCTTCTCATACTGCTCAGCCGGAACCGAACCTGCAGACTTCCAGTCTGCGCTGAGTTTTGTGAATAGCTTTGGCGTGTTCTTCCAATCAGTGGAGCTAGCTAGAGCCTCAGCCTCTTCGCAAAGCTTTTCCCTAGCTACAATGCGTTCGTTAATCTGTTCAAGAGTGCGCTTTTTATAAGCTTCCTGTTTTTTGAAGAAAGAATTGATTGCTGCCTGATAGCGATCCCAGATAATATGGTTTTGAGCCTTGGGAACAAAGCCGGTATTTTTCCACTTAGCCTGCAATTCCTGGATTTTTTTCAACTGCTCTGACCATTCGCCTTCCGCCACGGCAAGCTCTTCTATATGAGCGCATATTTCTTCTTTTATCTTAAGATTTTCTTCTTGGCCTTTTTCCTGCTCTTTCAACAGAGGGGCAACGCTGTCCATAACCTTGTCCAACCCGGCTTTAAAGCGCGGCCAAAGCTCCTGTATTTTCGCTGTTGGCATATAGCCAGCGGCTTTCCATTGCTCAATCATGGTAAAAGCTTTTGCTCTGTTTTCCAATACAACCGGGGTATTGGCAAGTTCTTCAATGTCTTTTATCAGCTGTTCACGTATTTGCTCGGCATGCCAGGATGCCCATTCCTGCAAGTTCTGGAATCGGCTGGTTGCAGCCCTGAATTCCTTGTAAATATTCTTGAACTGGGTTTTAGCTTCGCCTACAATTTCTTTCCAGTCATAAAAAGCCTGTCTTATGCTTTGGGAAATCTCGTTGAAATCACCGTTCTCATCCAGTTCATTCACTCTGTCTATTATAGCTTGCAGTTGCGGCATCTTTGCGTTGTATTCTTCATCGCTCAACTTATCATCCGATTTTTCTTCCGAAACTTCCATGGCCGGCTCCTCCGCAACAACTTCTGTACTTTCCTTAACAACCTGCTCTTTAGCAAGCTCAGATTCTTTTTGCTTCTTAACTTCTTCTTCTGCTGTTTTTTTAGCATGTTCTTCTGCTTCTATACGTTTTTTCTCTGCGGCAACTGCAGCCATGTTTGCTTCGTGTTTTTCAAATATAGAGCTTAATTCCGGGCTAAGCTGCAAACCTTGGGCAGAGGCTTTGAGCCTTTGCATCTCGGCATTTACAGATTGAGGATCCTTGTTTTCCAAAAGCCTTGCAGCATGGGAAATCAGCGCTTTTTGCTTTTGAGCCTGCAAATCAGCTTCTTCCTTTGCGGGATCTATTCTTGAAGCATGAATTGCGGCCAGCATTTCTTTCGCTTTGCAGCGCACGGAGTCAAATTTTGAACTGTCTTTGTTGTTTGCCACTTCATTGAGCAGGCTTTCGCTTTGCAGTTTTTCAAGCGCTGCCAAAGCCACTGCCTCTTGCAAATCGCCTTTGGCTACATCTGCCAATGCCATTTGACTGGAACAGTTTTTCAGAAGCTCCAGGCGAACTTCCGGGGATTTTGCCGTAACCAACAGCTCATCTTTGTCTTTTGCCGGTAATTCTGCAATTATTTTATGAATATCCCAATCTGGTTTGCCTGTGTGATTTTTTATTGTTTTAAGCCAGTATTTTCTCAAAGTATCTTTTATTGCGCTTTGCACAGAGGCATCTTGTTCTGTTTTTAACAAATTGTTCAAATGCGTTATTGAAGATATTTTTTGAACAGCTATTTTTCTTATTTCTGCATCTTCATCATTCTTAGCAACTTCCAAAAGCGCATCTAAATCCGTAGATCCCAAACTTTGAACAGCCTGTTTACGCATAGCAGGTTCTGAATTCTGCCACTTAGGCTTAAATACATCCAATAAGCTCATAAATTACCTCTTTTTTCTCAAAAGTATATCGGATGTATAAAATAGAAAATTATCAGCACTTCCTTATAACGCCAGCTAAAATTCCAGCTATGGAGAAATCTTCTCCTTCGCAGACCGTTATTGGCATATATTTGGGGTTAGATGCCCTGAGTTCTATTCTGTTTTCTGCCGGATAGTAATGCTTTAGCGTTGCATCTCCATCTATCAAAGCTGCGATTATTTGCCCTCGCTCGGCATTTTTTTGCATTCTGATGATTGCGATATCGCCGCTCAAAATGCCGTCTCCTACCATGGAATCGCCTTGTACCCTAAGGGCAAATATCTCGGAACTGCGAGGAAGCATGGATTTATCCACTGTCAAGGTTTGCTCAACGTTTTCCGCAGCCAATATGGGCGTGCCAGCCGCTATGCTGCCAATTAGAGGCAAACTCACAGCTTCTGCGCTTGCGGGAAACACATTCTGCGGGAGCGCAATTCCCCGAGCCTGATTTGAAAGCTTTTTTATATAGCCTTTACTTTCAAGAACTCGCAATGCGTCCCTGACCCCGTTGGTGCTTTTTATACCGAACTTATCGCCTATTTCGCGAATAGTTGGCGAACATTTGCGCAAAAGGATGAAATCCTTTATGTAGCTATATATGGCATGCTGCCGCTCTGTAATTTTTCTCATGCCAATAATATAGAAAAATACTGAACAAAGGTGCAGGTGTTTTAAATTCTTTTTTTGAGAGATTTTTTTTTGTAAATTACTGAAATGTCAGAATTTAACCAGACCGATATGCCGCAAAGCGGGGAAACCGTAGCTGTTATTTCCACAAACCATGGGCAAATGAAATTACGCCTGTTTCCCGAAATTGTTGGAGAAGCGGCAGATAATTTTATAGAGCTTGCACGTCAAGGTAAGTATGACGGTTCGCCTTTTCACAGAGTGATAAAGAGTTTTATGATTCAAGGCGGCGATTTCACGGATAAAAATGGCATGGGAGGCCATGCTGCGCAAGGCAAAGGCTGCACAATTGGAGATGTTTACGACCCTCGTTTAAGGCATATTTTGGGAGCTCTTTCCTGGGCAAAAACCAGTGAGCCCAATTCCATAGGCAGCCAATTCTTTATTGTGCACGGAAAAGACGGTGCGCATTTTTTAGACCACCCCGCAAACGGCCATGACCACCAAGGCTATACTGTTTTTGGCCAGCTTTACGAAGGTTTTGAAACCCTAAACTCAATAGCTACCGTAAAAACAGATGACCGCGATAAACCAAAAGAAGAAGTTTTGATTGAAAGCATAGTGATTGAAAACTTATGATTATAGTGGACTATGGCGCAGGAAATTTGACTTCTGTGTATAATGCCCTGAAATATTTGGGCATAGATAGCGATATCTCAAGCGATCCAGGACAAATAGAAAAAGCAGACAAAATTATATTTCCAGGCGTTGGCGCCGCAAAAGCCGCCATGGATAATTTAAACCGAACCGGAATTGGAGAAGCGCTTAAAACAGCGGCAAAAAAAGGAACCCCTATTTTAGGCATTTGCATAGGTTGCCAAATTATTTTAGACAGCAGCGAAGAAGGGTCTGCGCAATGCCTTGGGCTTATACCTGGAAAAGCGATAAGATTTAAAGATGAGCCTGATTTGAAAATTCCGCACATAGGCTGGAATCAGGTTAATTTCACAAAAGAGCATCCTGCTTTCAAAGGCATTCCAAACAATTCAAACTTCTACTTTGTGCATTCTTATCACCCGAATTTAAGCGAAGAAAATATTTACGGAGCCACCACCTACGGCTCTCAAACATTCCCCAGCTTAATAGGAAAAGATAATATAATAGCCGCTCAATTCCATTTGGAAAAAAGCGGCGAATTAGGATTAAGAGTTCTCAGCAACTTCGCTAATTAGCGGCGATAGTATGGTTTAAGGCCATCGATTTCCAGAGTTTCAGCCTTTCCTCTCATCCAGCCGAATCTCATATCTGCATGGTAGCGAACAAAGGGATAGTTTCCCATATCAGACAAGCCTGCATTGTTATAGCAACCTGTGAATGGCAAGTCAACGCGGTCAACTTTTACAATGTAAACGCCATTGCCAAACTTCCTGCCGTTTTGCGAGAATGGATAGATATTCACGCCAACATTAACTCTGCCGTTTGTGGTTAGAACATTCTTCTCTCCATAATTGCTTGCTGTAGGCATAACGCATTGGCTGCTTGCTTGCGGCTTTTCTACACCAGAAATATAGTTAGGTCCCTGAGTGATAAACCTGAATTGCGATTCATCTATGGTTTCCCTATACTGAGTCACAAAATTGCCAAGTTGGTCATAAACCGTGACCGCAAGCTGGAAGGGCTGCAATGCGACAAAGTTGAAGTTCAAGCAGTTAATCTTAGCTTCTTGGCCCTTGATTGTGCTAACGCAACGAGTTGGCGAAATTTGCATGGAGCCATTGGCGCTGCCTTCATTGTGAGTTTTGCTAAAGCCATTTTTGACAAATGGATAACCGCCAGTCACCGTGCCATCAACCTTATTTTGCTGAGACGGATCGGCTATGCCATACAAGCCATTCTCCGTATTTGCAGAAGGCGGCAAGCCAAAGAATGGATTTTCTTCTACTTCTGTTTTCCAATTCGAAGGAGTGTTCGGCCCCCCAGCGCTTGGGTAAGCAGTTACAATCAGTTCCCCAGTTCTATTTGCCGGAATTATATTGCCCGCAGTGCCAAAACTGTTCACCTTACCGCCAGCATCTGGCCCTTTCGGAGTTACAGATCCAAAGCCAGGAGCCTTTCCAGTTGGCGTATAACCAACAACTCCGGTTCCAGTTGCTCCACCGCCAAACAATTCATCTGGGAACGGAGGTTTCCAAGGACCTTCATCTGGAGTTTTCGGCTCAAATGGCGGCGGTCTTAATTTGCTTGCATTGATAGCCCATACAATTGCATCTGCAAGCTTTTTGTTTTTTGCAAGCACTGCGTACGATGAATCTTGAAGGTCATATCCTCTATTGTTGCAGTCGCCAACTTTCTTGCAATGGATTGTTTCCAGCGGATCTTCTTCTTGCGCTAACGCATACTCAAGAGTGACATTAAAGCTAAGCGAGTCTCCAGTGGACAAATCGTATTCTCCATCTTTGCAAACTATTTTTCCTGTAATGCTATATGCCCATCCAGCCGCTTTGTCGTTAGGATCCTGAGCGCCATCTTTTATGCTTTCAAGTCTATAACCGCATATAGGGGCACCTTCTGCCAATTTAACAATTATTGGGTAGTAGTTAGCAGTACTTAACTTAGTCCTTAAATCATCAACATTCAGCTCTGTAGATACCCACAAAACAGTGGAAGCTCTGCCATCATCATCATACTTAGTTTCAGCTTTCTTTATATAAGGCGCAGCAGCATCTCTCTCTGGTTGTTTCCTAGTACCTACAAATCCATTAAGAGACATTTTGATTTTCAAATTGGCATCAGTGGTCTGCCTTTCCATATAGAAGAAATTCAGAGAATGCACGGAGCCTTCCGCCCATCCTCCAGCAGCTCTGGCAATATCATTGATATTTATATTGCCTTCTACCTGTTGATGAACGCCGCCTATATCCACGACCAATTTGCCATCTATAAATATCCACATATCATCATCGCCGTTAAATTCAAAAATATCATTGGCAGATTCCTTATAAGTAAATATAGCCGCTCCAGCCATAGAATAATGGTAATTGCGGCAGCTAGAGCTTGGATTTGAACCAGTGCAAGAACTGCTGCCATTCTTCTGGCAATAACTATTGGTATTTTGCCTGCCAAAAGTTAGGTCAGATCCATAGTTATCAAGCGGAAAGAAGTTTCTTCCATTGTCTCTATCGTATTGTATCATATAAGAGCTATCGCTCTGCAATCTAAATGTTATTGAATCTCCATTAATACGTTTTACTTTAGTAGTAGTTCCATCCTTTAGCTTAATATCGCCATCGCTAAACCAAGATTCCAAATTGCCATCGCCGCTATAGCATCTTCCATTTCCCGCGCTGGGCCTAGCGCAGTAACGATACACTATGTGATCGCGTGGCGCAATATTCTTTTCAATTGCTTCCTCGTCTTCCATTATCCAGTCTTCGTCGCAATTAGCCTTATCGTAGAACAAATCATTTGCGACCATTCCCGTTGTTGCGCGAGATTCACATTGCCTGTTGCTGCTGCTATTCTGAGAGTCGCACTCTTCAAAGCCAACAGCATTGAATGGGTAATCTCGGTAGATTACCTCTAGCGATACAGTTTGAGCCAAAGATGACGAGGATTGGGCAAATGCCACAGGGACTAACGCTACGAGCGCTACTATGAAAGCAGAAAGGGCTTGTTTAAGCATAATAAACTCCTACTACGGCTATATAAACCTAATACACTTATAAAAATAGAATTTTTTTTAGCATATAGTACATTTTTCGGTAAAAAACATTGTTTTGAGCGCTTTTTGTCATTTTTATATGATATTTAAGGCCAAAAAATGCACTTCTCACATAAAAATATATTTCTCAATTGCGGTACTAGTCCCATAATTAAAAAACGGAGAGCCATATATCCTTAAAATATCTCCCTTATCATACAATTCTATCTTAATATCACTATTTTCGTTAATATCTTCGGCAGCGCATAAATAGCCCTCTGGACAACCCACGGTTATCTTGCTATCATTTACGTTAAGCTCTAAAATACCCCCAATTATGTCATCCCCTTTCTCAAATTCATACCAAATATTACCGCTAGGCAAAGATTCCAAAGTCAGTCTTCCGCTAACTTTTTCAACAGGTTTAAAAACATTCCCTTCTTGCTTCTCAATATAATCAAGCCGCCATTGCCCAAGCAAACATTCAACAGACGCTCCTTTCTTGCATAAATCCGCATGAGTCGGAGGGTCTTTTTCATCTGAACAGGCAAAAAGGGAGGCACAAAGGCATAGCACAAAAAAACGAGAGAATTTTATCATATTTCAAATATAATAATTTTTTTCTACCTTTTTGCGCAATGGAAACCATAATCGCACTCGCCACCCCCTCGGGAAAAAGCGCAATTGCCGTAATACGCATAAGCGGCCCGGCGGTGCAAACGATTTGCAAAACCATTTTTCCAAGCTTCAAAATGAAGCCCAGAACGGCTAGCTTGGCCGATAATAGCCTGGTCCTTTTCTTTCCTGCCCCCAATTCTTACACGGGCGAAGATATTTTAGAGATTTTTCCGCACGGAAACCCGTTTATAGTCCGCAAACTGATAGAAGAAATATGCAAAATAGAAGGTGTGCGCCCGGCAAACAGAGGCGAATTCACAGAGCGGGCATTTTTAAACGGAAAAATGGACCTAACCCAAGCAGAAGCCGTAGGAGACATGCTCTCAGCCCAAAACGCCCAAACCCTGGCCAACGCCCAAAAATTATTAAACGGCGAAATCTCCGATGAAATAAAAAAATTGGCAGAAAACATAAAACAAATTTCAGCAACATTGGAATTGGAGGTAGATTTTGCGGAGGACATTGGAGGAGTGGAGAGTGGAGAGTGGAGAGTGGAGAGTGTTTTAAAGCAGTTGCAGAGCTTGAGGAAGAGGTTTCGGGTTGTTCAGAATGAGTTGCCTCGCGTGGTTTTGTTTGGAGCGCCCAATGCAGGCAAATCCAGTTTGATAAATGCGCTGGTAAAAGAAGACAGGTTGCTTGTGAGCGAGGCTCCGGGCACAACGCGCGACTTTGTGGAAGTCTTATTGCATTTGCCCGGCGGAGATATTTTGCTGATAGACACGGCCGGGCTTGCAGGCGAAGCTCAAAGCGAAATAGACGAGCGAGCTATGCAAAAAACCAAAGAAGTTTTAAAAAAAGCGAATCTGAAAATCTTGGTAATAGACGGCAGCATTCAATTGCCTGCAGAATTTGCAGAGTGGAAAGAAATAGCAGACATAATAGCAGTAACACACGCAGATATTTCAGCAAACTCTCAACTCTCAACTCTCAACTCTCAACTTATCGCTTTGCCAACAAACAAAGGCATTCCGGAATTAAAACAAACATTAAACGCCATCTTTTTTCCCAAAGAAGAAAGCGAAGAAGCTTGGATTACCAGCGAGAGGCAAATCTCTTGCATCAAAAAAGCTGAGGAATGCGTGCAACGAGCTGTGCAAGCCGGAGCGGTTGAATTAGCCGCTTTTGAAATGCGGGAAGCGAGGAATGCGCTATGCTCCGTAATCGGGGAAATCTCGGATGAGAGCGTTTTAAATGCCATATTCAGCAGTTATTGCATTGGAAAATAATTTTTCTATATTTTTACTAGCCTGCGGATGTGGTGGAATTGGTAGACACGCTAGATTCAGGTTCTAGTGCTGGCAACAGCATGAAGGTTCAAGTCCTTTCATCCGCATTTTTCTACATTACCCCCATGCCATTCGGAACCATAAAAGAAGCACTGCCTTGCATTGGCAAAAGGAATACACTCTCTATTTGCATGATAGTCAAAAACGAAGAAGCAAATATAGGGAGAGCCCTTGAAAGCTTTCAGCCGTTTGCAGACGAAATTATTGTAAACGATACAGGCTCCACAGACAAAACCGTGGAAATCGTTCAATCCTTTCCCAAAACTACCCTAATACAATCCGAGTGGATAGGAGATTTTGCATATTCCCGCAACCTGAGCCTGGACAAAGCCACCTGCTCTTGGATACTGTGGATGGATGCAGACGACTACGTTCCTCCAGACCAGGTGGAAGCCTTCAAAAAGCTAAAGCTCACCGCGCTGGACCGCATGATATCTTTCACCATCTGCAACACGGAAAACGGAAAGCCTACCGGCATGAAGTTCATGCAGGCCAGAATGGTTCCCAACCATCCGAAAATACGCTTTGAGGGGCGCATACACGAAAACTTGGTTAACTCCGCTAATCGCTTGGGTTTAAATATAGTGAATACCAATGTTGTTATTTGGCATATGGGCTACGAAACTCTGGAAATTCGGCTGAAAAAAGCAAAAAGAAATCTGGATATTCAGTTGGCAGACCCAGAACAGGAAAAGCGGATTGAAGGCTTGATTGAACTTGGCGATTCTTATTATATACTGGAAGACATGGAAAAATCCATGGAATATTACAAGCGAGCTTCGGAATACAAAGGCGTTGCCGATACTGTTCTTAAAATAAATGCAGCGAATAAATTTGGCAGAATATTGACAAGACTAAAAAGATATGATGATGCCAAAGCGGTGTTTGAAAAAAACATGAAGCAAGCTCCAAAAGATGATGAAGCATATCACGGACTCGCCATAGTTTTAGTAGCGCAAGGTCAAAAAAAGGAAGGCATGGCCCTCTTCAGAAAAGTTCTGACTCTAAAAACAGATGTCTCGGTAGGAGGAACAAATTATCATTCAATAAGACTGGATACTTTGAAAAATCTGAGCTTATGGGAATTTGAGCAGGAAAATTTTAAATTATCGAGAAATTATGCCGAAGAAATGCTGAAATTGGATAAAGACAACGCAGAAGGAAAATGGCTGTTTGACCGCGCAGACGAGGAATTTCAAAAGAAAAAAGACAAGCGGCCATTGCTTTCTCTTTGCATGATTGCAAAAAACGAGGAAAACAATATAGGTCAGTGCTTGGAATCTGCGCAGGGGCTTGCAGACGAGATTATAGTCACAGATACAGGCTCCACCGATAAAACAATTGAGATAGCGAAAAGCTATGGAGCGAAAATAGAGCGTTTTAAATGGATAAAGGATTTTTCCGCAGCAAGAAATTATTCCATTTCAAAAGCTACAAGCCGCTGGGTAATCTGGCTGGATGCAGATGACAGGCTGCCTAAAAAAACAGTAGAAGAGCTTCGCAAAAGACTTGAGCAGGAAACTCTAAACAAAGCGTTTTATTTTATTATCTGCAACAGCGCAGACGAAGGAAA
>WQSA01000014.1 GCA_009788135.1 Candidatus Fibrimonadales bacterium | reverse complement strand
TTTAGTATATATGCGACGATCATTAGGTGCGACCATATTTATACTCCTCTACGGGTTATTGTCGCTTAACTTAGAATACTTTTTTTCAAAGACAGTTCAGGAATTGCAGCGGTAGTTTTAAGATAACTCAATCTCCAAAATAGCCTACAGCTCGCCACCACAATTGCACTATTTTCCCAAGGATGAGGATAGGGGGCTGGCAATTTCTATATTACCCCCATGTGCGGAATAGTAGGATATATAGGCTTTAGGCCAGCTCTCCCGGTTTTGCTGGACGGGCTTAAAAAGCTGGAATACAGGGGCTATGATAGCTCAGGAATTAGCTTGCTTGATTCCGGCAAAATAAAAACCGCAAAAGCGGTTGGCAAAATAGCAGAGCTTGAGAAAAAACTTGGAGAAGAGAATTATCAAGGTTTTTTGGGAATTTGCCACACGCGCTGGGCAACCCATGGCGAGCCAACGGAAGCCAATGCTCACCCGCACCTCTCGGCAAACGGGAAAATATCCGTTGTGCACAACGGTATAATTGAAAACTACGCTTTGCTTAAAAAGCGATTGCAGAATGATGGAGTAAAGTTTGCCTCGGAAACGGATACCGAAGTATTGACTCATTGGATAGCCAAGTTTTACAAAGGCAATTTGAGCAAAGCTGTTTTGAAAGCTCTGGAATCCATAGAAGGCGCTTTTGGCATTGCGGTTATTTGCGAAGACGAACCTGATGTTTTGGTTGGAGCTCGCCGTGGCAGCCCGCTTTTGCTTGGAGTTGGGGAAAATGAGTGCTTTTTGGCCAGCGATGTTTCTGCGATAGTTGGGCACACTAAAAGAATTGTGTATTTGGAAGACAACGATGTTATAGTTGTGCACAAAGAAAATTTTGAAATTAAAAACATAAAAGATAAAAGCGTTAGCCGTGAAATTCAGGAAATAGACGCAGATTTGGAGCTCGCTCAAAAAGGCGATTATCCTCATTTTATGCTCAAGGAGATTTTTGAACAGCCAGAAGCGCTCAAGAATTGCACGAGAGGCCGCTTGCTTTTGGGAGACGGCAACGCCAAGCTCGCTGGTCTTGACAATTCGCTAAAAGAACTTCGCTCCATAGATCGCATTATAATAACGGCGTGCGGAACAAGTTATTACGCAGCGATGGTAGGGGAGTATCTGATAGAAGAATGGGCGGGAATTCCGGTTGAAGTGGAATACGCTTCCGAGTTTCGCTACAGGAATCCCATAATAGGCTCAAACACTTTGGTTTTCACCATTTCGCAAAGCGGCGAGACTGCAGACACCCTTGCTGCGCTAAAAGAGGCTCAGAACAAGGGTGCAACCGTGCTTTCCATTTGCAACGTGGTTGGCTCCACCATAGCAAGGGCATCTAATTGCGGGGTATATTTGCATGCGGGCCCTGAGATTGGCGTTGCCAGCACCAAGGCTTTTAATGCGCAGGTAACGGTTTTGGCTTTGGTTGCGCTTTTGCTTGGAAGGCAGCGCAGGCTTTCTTCTGTTAGAGGAATGGAGATTGCGCAAGCCATAAATTCTTTGCCGGCTGCTGTGGAGCATACTTTGAAATTGAACAGCGAGATTCAGAAAATTGCAAAGCTCTATTACAATCATACGAATTTTCTTTATTTAGGCAGGCATTATCACTATCCTGTAGCGATGGAAGGCGCGCTGAAATTGAAGGAGATAAGTTATATTCACGCAGAAGGCTATCCGGCTGCGGAAATGAAGCACGGGCCCATAGCGTTGATAGATGCGAATATGCCGGTTGTGATTGTGGCTCCAAAAGACGCTCTTTTTGACAAGATAGTTTCAAATGCAAGGGAAATAAAGGCTCGTGGCGGAAAGCTGATTGTTATTACTACAAACGACTGTTCTCCTTTAGACGAGTTTGCGGAGCATATAATAAAGGTTCCTTCCGTGCACAGCACGCTTATGCCGGTGATAACGAGCGTTCCTTTGCAACTTTTGGCCTATCACATTGCGGTATTGCGCGGCAACGATGTTGACCAACCCAGAAATTTAGCTAAGAGCGTGACGGTGGAATAATGAAAATAATAAAAGCAAATTCAAACTCTCCAGAGGTTTTAAGGCTCTGCTCGCGCCCAGCCGCGCAAAACAGCGAAATAGAAAAACTCGTTAAGGAAATTCTTGCGGATATAAAAAAGCGTGGTTTAAGCGCTGCTATAGACTATGCTAAAAAATACGATGGGCTTGCAAAAAGCAATTTGAGAATCAGCGAGGCAGAAGTAAAAAAAGCCGCTGCTAAAATAACTCCTAAGCTGAAAGCCGCTCTTAAGCAAGCCATAGAAAATGTCAAAGCGTTCCATCAAAAGCAGGTTGAGAAGTCTTGGAGTTTTAAGGGCAAGGACGGAGAAGTTTTGGGGCAGAAAATCCGTCCGCTTAAGAGGGTGGGGCTGTATGTGCCGGGCGGTGCGGGGGCTTATCCCAGCACGTTGATTATGAATGCAGTTCCGGCGATTGTGGCTGGGGTTAAGGAGCTTGTTGTTGTTAGCCCGGTGAAAGGCGGTTTGCACAGCGCCATCGCTTTTGTTTTGCGGGAGCTTGGCATAAAAGAATTTTATCATATTGGCGGAGCGCAGGCTGTTGGTTTTTTGACTTATGTTGCAGGAGTTGACAAAATAGTTGGGCCGGGAAATGTGTTTGCGGCTTTTGCGAAGAAAGAGGTTTTTGGCACTGTGGACATAGATATGATAGCTGGCCCCTCGGAAATTGCGATTTTGGCAGACTCCTCGGCAAATCCGGAGTGGGTTGCGGCAGATATGCTTTCCCAGGCAGAGCATGGCTCAGGTTATGAAGCTTCTGTTTGCGTAACGGATTCCATGCTTTTTGCGAAAAAGCTGGCGGCGAGCTTGGATGCTCAGGTAAAAGCGAGTCCTAAGCGTGAGATTCTGGAAAAATCGCTGGGAGCTTACGGAAGGATTTTCGTTGCGAAAAGCATGAAAGCCGGTGTGGAGATTGTTAATAGGATTGCTCCTGAGCATTTGGAAATTGTGGCTAAGAATCAGGATGAGCTTGAGAAACTCGTTGAGAATGCCGGTGCTATTTTTGTTGGAAATTGCTCCGCCGAGTCTGTTGGCGACTATTTTGCCGGCCCCAATCATGTTTTGCCCACAAATGGCACGGCCAGGTTTGCCAGCCCGCTTGGAGTTTATGATTTTATCAAAAGAACGAGCATTATAAGGTATAGCAAGAAAGCTTTGCAGAGAAATGGGGATAATATAGCGGAAATAGCCAATTCGGAGGGTTTTTACCATCATGCGAGGGCAATAACCATTCGCAATGCGTAAAATATCACAAAAAAACGCAAAAATATCATAAGAAAGTCTTTTTTTGCCCTTTTTTTGATATATTAATATATATTTATATAAGTGGAATTTAATTTAGAGGGTAAGTTATGATTAAAAAAGCGTTGCTTTTATTTGTCTTGGCTACATGCGCCGCGTATTCTGCCGTCAATTTTCCGTATCCTCAAGAACAAAACTACGGGAATGAAACAATAAATGCAACATCGGCTAATGCTTCTGCAGATCTAAAAAAAACATTTGAAAGTTTTATCACTGGTTTTTACGAAACTGGCACTTGCAACGGTAAACTCAGTAATGTTCCTTGCGCTCGCATTAAATGGGATACCCCTGCTCAAACAGTTTCAGAAGGCATAGCTTACGGCATGTTAATGATGGTTTATTTTAGCGATGCGGCTAAAAGTTACCAAGATAATTTTGACAGATTATGGGCATATTACCAGAATTTTACAAACAACAATCTGCTAATGAACTGGAAAATCAACGGTTTCACTGGTGTTGCCAATGACGGCAGGAATGCGGCCAGCGATGCGGAATTTGACGCTGCTCTTGCGCTTGCAATGGCTCATTATCAATTCGGGACAGGAGGTGGCAAAAACTACCTTGATTCTGCTAAGGCTTTAATAGCAAGGATCAGGCAATATGAAATTGACCCAAATAATTTGCATAGACCTGGAGATGGCTGGAATTCTGAAAGAAATCCAAGTTATGTTAGCCCTGCAACATTTGAGATTTTCAGAGAAGTGGAGAGTGCCCAGGCTAGCAAATGGGAGAGTGTTATTGATGCAAACTACACTCTGCTGACTAGAAATCAAAATTCAACTTCAGGATTATTTTCCGATTGGTGCAAGGACGATGGCAGCCATTCTCGCGGCGATTATGGTTACGACGCAGCTCGCACTCCATGGCGTTTAGCCTGGGCTTATGCTTGGTATGGTCATAGCACTGCAAAAACTTTGCTTGAAAATCTTTACACAAAATTTTTGAATAATAAAAATGCCTCAGATATAGGAGGTACTATATCATTGACAGGAAGCATGAACAATCACAAAAATGCAACATTTTTAGGACCATTCACAAATGCGCTTTCTTATAACTCTGCAAATCAAACAAAAATGAACAGTTTTTGGACTCAGTTGATGAGCTTTGAAAATCAATCCTATTACAACCATTCTTTGCAGATTTTAACGGGTCTTTTGGCATCAGGCAATATGCCTAATTTAAAAGCACTTTCGGAAGTTCCCAGTTCATCAAGCGTACTCAGTTCCTCCAGTTCAGAACCAAGCTCCAGCAGTTCTAGCTCTAATACAACGCATATAGCACTTTCCAAAATAGCCAATGCAAACGTGGCGCAGATTGTCAGCAACGGCATTTCTTTGCAGGTTGTAAATAATGCATCTTTGGAAATCTTTGATTTAAGAGGAAAATCTGTACGTAAATTGAATTTTGCCAGCGGATCTTGGCTGGTTTCGCTCTCAGACTTGCCAAAAAATTTGTATATTATAAGCGTATCGTTTGATAATAGTAAGGAGATTTTACGTGTTCCAGTTAGATAAAACATTAGCTGCGTTAGTTTTAGCGTTCTGCGTTTCCCAGCCATGGGCCCAGACAGAGTATTGCCTTTGGGATGAATGTTATCGATTAGAGAATCCAAGTAGCCCTAACGCTGAAAATCCAAGCATGACAAATAGAGATGCCTGCATATCATATTCTAATGGCTTGTTTAGCGATCCTGCATGTACTAATCTTATAGCTGGAGGTCCAGATGCTCCGCAATCTGGGCAGTGCGAAGATTCGCAAGGTCGCGGATTATTTTGCGATTGGGGGACTGGATGCTATAGACTTAATCCCAATGAAGAGCAAACAACTTGTGCGGCTGTTATTGCTCATTGTTCTACAAATGGAAATTTATTCTATGGCGTTAACGGGTCAGCTTTAACCGAAGATAACAAATACGGCGAGGATTTGCAATGTGCAGAAATAGGAGGGAAACCAGCAACAGTTGGTTCCAACAGTTCAAGCAGTACTAATGTTTCAGATAATAGCAGCTCAAGCGCTAGCAATGCTACATTTGATTTTACTCCAGATAACGCTGAAGGTTATCCCATATTTGAATACAGAGGATATGGAGAAAATATATATAACAGAAAAACTGCTTATGGAGATTATGTTTTTATTTATTCTTATGAGCCTGAAGGCAACTATGAAAACGATACTGATGAAAACGGCCCCATTGTATTTATAGATGGCGTTGCAAAACTCATAAATACGGAGATGGGACAGGCGCCTACCGAACTTGAAAATAATTACCATGGAGCAGTTATAGCTATTAAAAATAGCGAAACAGGAGCGGAGAAAAACTTGAGCCAGTGCAATTCTATTTCGTATTACTACAAAGGCGCTGCGCATGAATTCCAGTTGGAATTCTCTCCAATTCTTTGTTCAGACGAAGAGTCGGATGGTTCCAATAAGTGGGGTATTGCAGAAGTGCCGGAAAAAACAGAATGGACAAAAAGAGTAGTTGCAAAAAGCGATCTGGATATTTATAATCATTGGGATGCATCAAAATGCGGACCAGATAATGCTCCTGAGATTGATTTCAGCAAGGTTATGCAAATTGGCTGGGAAGTAAATAATAAAACTGCCCCAGCCCCTGAAGGAAAGATTTCTCTGAAGTCGTCCTTGGAAATAGCTCATGTATTCTGCATAACAGGTTCTGACTCTCCGAGCAGCTCTAGTGCGGGAGATGATGGCTCTCCGAGCAGCTCCAGCTCAGTAGATGATTCTCCAAGCAGCTCAAGCGGCGGTTCGTTTAGTTTTACCTACTGTCTCTTAACTAGCGACAAAATTTGCCTAACGGGGCATGCTTCTTGCCCGGCAGGTACAATTGGAAGCAATGACTGCCCTTGGCCAGTTCCTATAATTATTTCCAAAATCGCCAATGCAAACGGTGCGCAGATTATCAAAAACGGCATCTCTTTGCAGGTTACGCGCAGTGCCACGCTGGAAGTCTTTGATTTGAGCGGAAAGCGGTTGCGCAAGTTAAACTTTGCGAGCGGCAACTGGTCGGTTCCGCTTGCAGATTTGCCAAAAGGCTTGTATATAATAAAAGCAAATTTTGGCAGCAGCCAAAAAATATTGCGGCTCCCTGTAAATTAACTATATTACCCTCACTGAATTTAATCGGTGAGGTTTAAGTTGTCTAAAGATGCAGTTTACAGCGCTCAAATTGAAGCGCTAAAGGCGAAAAGAACTAACATGAGGCTCGGAGGAGGTGCCGAAGCCATTGAAAAACAGCATAAACGTGGCCAACTTAGCGCTTGGGAACGCATAGAATACTTTTTCGATGCTGGAACCTTCGTTGAAGTAGGCGCATACATTGAGCTTCGCAATGAATTTTTCGGGCTTGGCAAAAAAAAGATCCCCGGCGATGGGGTAGTGACAGGCTTTGGGCTTGTGAACGGACGCTTGGTTTATGCTGCTGCGCAGGATTTTACCGTTATAGGCGGTTCGCTCGGAGAAATGCACGGCAAAAAGATTGCCAACCTTATGGATATGGCTATGCAAAACGGAGCGCCATTCGTTTCTTTAAATGATTCAGGCGGAGCAAGAGTGCAAGAAGGCATAGGAGCGCTCTGCGGCTATGGCGATATCTTTATGAGAAACACCAGAGCCAGCGGCGTGATTCCGCAGATTTCCGTAATTATGGGACCTTGCGCCGGAGGCGCGGTTTATAGCCCTGGCATCACAGACTTTGTGGTGATGGTAAAAGATACTTCCTGCATGTTTATAACGGGCCCCGATGTGATAAAAACCGTAACGGGCGAAACAGTTAGCAAAGAAGATCTTGGCGGCCCGGAAATGCACGCTAGCAAAAGCGGAGTTGTAACTTATATTGGCGAAAACGATCAAGACGCTTTGGACTGGGTAAAGAGGCTTCTCTCCTATTTGCCAAGCAACAATGTAGATCTTCCGCCTTCCATAAATTCTGTTGCTAACATGGAGATGCCGGAGGAAATAGAAAGCTTTGTTCCTGCAGATTCCAAAAAGCCTTACGATATGGCAGATGTTGTTAAGAATGTTTTGGATATAAATTCATTTTTGGAATTGCAAGAAAATTATGCGCACAATGTAATTATAGGTCTTGGCCGTTTGGGCGGAACTGCGGTTGGAGTAGTGGCTAACAATCCAAGAGAGTCCAGCGGTTGTTTGGATGTAAATGCCAGCGATAAAGCAGCTCGTTTTGTGCGTTTTTGCGATTCGTTCAATATACCTCTGGTATCTTTTGTTGATGTGCCGGGATTTTTGCCGGGCACGGATCAGGAATACAGCGGCATAATCAGGCATGGCGCAAAGCTGCTTTACGCTTATGCAGAAGCTACGGTTCCAAAACTGACGGTAATTTTGAGAAAAAGCTATGGCGGGGCGTATATTTGCATGTGTTCAAGGCATTTGGGCGCAGACTTTGTAGCGGCATGGCCAGGTGCGGAAATTGCTGTTATGGGTCCGGGCGGCGCTGTGAACATCGTGTTCAAAAAAGACATTGACGCTGTGAAAGAAGCGGGCGGCGATGTGAAAGCGAAAATAGCCGAGTGCAAGCAGGAATACATAGACAAGTTCGCAAACCCGACTATTGCCGCTTCTCGCGGTTATGTTGACGATGTTATTGAACCGTCGCAAACCAGAAGCATGCTCATAGCGCATTTGCGTTCCCTTGCAAACAAGAGACAAGAAGGCCCAAAGAGAAAGCACGGAAATATACCTTTGTAGGTTACTATATTTCCATCATACAACAGGAGTTCACATGACTAAAAGAGTTTATCTCTTCGGCAAAGGTATTACCGAAGGGAATGGTTCGCAACGCAATTTGCTCGGAGGCAAAGGCGCTGGACTTGCAGAAATGGCAAAAAGAGGTTTTAACGTTCCACCGGGATTTACAATCACAACGGATGTTTGCACTGAATATTACGCAAATAAGCGGAAAATGCCAAGCGGGTTGGACGCAGAGATTAAAAAATCCATATCGGCAATAGAAAAGCAAACAGGAAAGCAATTCGGTGGAAACAAAAATCCGCTTCTCGTAGCCGTGCGCTCAGGCGCAAGAGAATCCATGCCGGGCATGATGGATACAATTCTGAATTTAGGCTTAAACGATACCACAGTGGAAGTGCTAAAGGCAAAAAGTCAAAACGGACGCTTTGCCTACGATTCTTATCGCCGCTTTATTCAAATGTATTCCGGCGTTGTTTTGCAGATTGAGCGTGCAAATGAGCACGAGCATGACCCATTTGAAGTGATTCTAACAGAAGCTCGTGATAAAAGAGGGGTAACGCACGATAACCAACTCCCGGAAGAAGACTTGAAAAGCATAATCTCAAAATTCAAAAACCTGATTCTGGAAAAAACAGGAAAAGCCTTCCCAAGCGATCCGTTCAAGCAGCTTGAAGGCGCAATAGGAGCCGTGTTCACAAGTTGGATGAACGAACGTGCTATAATTTACCGCCGCAAATACAAAATTCCTGAAGAATGGGGAACGGCTGTAAATGTTCAGTCCATGGTGTTCGGCAATCTGGGCGATAGCTCCGGAACAGGCGTTGCATTCACTCGCAATCCTGCTAACGGCGACAATGAATTCTACGGAGAATTTTTGGTGAACGCTCAGGGCGAAGATGTTGTTGCTGGAATTCGCACTCCGCTGAAAATATCCACAATGGCTACCACGCCGAATTTGGAACATTGCTACAAGGAGCTATGCGATATTCGCAAACAACTGGAAAAAGAATTCGGAGATATGCAGGATTTTGAATTTACCATAGAAGACGGCAAATTATATATGCTCCAAACCAGAAATGGCAAACGCACCGCAAGAGCTTATGTAAAAATAGCGCACGAAATGGTAAAGCAAGGGCTTATGACCCAGGGACATGCGATAGCAAGCGCAGATCCTGAGGCAATAGAGCAGTTGCTTGCTCCCGTATTCAACAAAGATGCATACCAAAAAGCCATCGCAGAGAAACGTCTGCTCACAAAAGGCTTGCCCGCTGGGCCAGGCGCCGCCACCGGAACCCTCGCGTTCACCGCAGAAAAAGCGGAACGCTGGGCAACGCTTGGGCCTGTAGTGCTGGCTCGTGTTGAAACCAGCCCCGAAGATTTGCGCGGAATGATTGCTGCAAGCGGCATAGTCACCGCTAAGGGCGGCGTTTCCAGCCATGCTGCCGTGGTTGCAAGGCAAATGGGCAAGGTTTGCGTTGTTGGAGCCTCTGATATTGACATCAACTACACTACAGGAGTTTTGACCTGCGGAGACAAAGTGATGAAAGAGGGGGACTTCATTTCTATCAACGGTTCCACAGGCGAAGTGATAAGCGAGAAAATAGACACCGCTCCGTCTGAATTAATTCAGGTGTTGATAGACAAAACGCTCGCTCCAAAAGATTCCGAACTGTTCGCAGACTACGATTTTATAATGAAGCTCGCAGACAAATACCGCAAACTTGGCATTCGCACAAACGCTGACCAACCGGAACAGGCTATGAACGCAGTGGCATTCGGAGCGGATGGCATTGGACTTTGCCGCACGGAGCACATGTTCTTCAAAGGCGACCGCATTGACCTTGTGCGCGAAATGATAATTTTTGCTCCGATTTATGCGGAATACAAAGCGAAACTTGCAGTGCGCCCAAACGATGCCGTTTTGCTGGAAAACGAATATCACATTCCAATCAGGCATTTCCGCTATGCTTTGGAAAGGCTGCTGCCTATTCAGCAGGAAGATTTTGAAGGTTTGTTTATGGCAATGGGGGAGCATCCTGTTACCGTGCGCTATCTTGACCCGCCTTTGCACGAATTTTTGCCTTCTTCAAAGGACCAGATAGACGAGCTCGCTCGCAAACTCAATGTTCATTTTGCGCAGGTTTCGCAAACAGTCGCTTCCATGCACGAGGCTAATCCCATGCTCGGTCACAGAGGCTGCCGTTTGGGAATTGTGTATCCAGAAATTTCCGAGATGCAAAGCCGTGCCCTGTTCCGCGCAGCTTTGGCGGTAGCGGCAAAGACCAAGAAAATTCCTCGTCCCGAAATTATGATTCCTCTCGTTGGCTTTGACAGAGAGCTTGAATTGCAGCTTGAGATTGTGCACAGAGTTGCAAAAGAGGAATTCTCCGCTGCAAAGCGCACTTTGGAGTACAAGGTTGGAACCATGATTGAAATTCCCAGAGCGGCGATTACCGCAGAGCAAATAGCAAAGCATGCGGAATTCTTCTCTTTTGGCACGAACGATTTAACGCAAACCACGCTCGGCATGAGCCGCGATGACGCTGGTCATTTCTTGCCTTTCTATGAAAAGGAGGCTGGCATTGTAAAGAGCGATCCTTTTGCAACTCTGGACCAGACCGGTGTTGGCAAGCTTATGGAAATCGCTGTTCAAGGCGGTCGTGCAACACGCTCAAACATTAAGCTTGGCATTTGCGGCGAGCACGGCGGCGATCCCAGTTCCATAGATTTCTGCAACCGCTTGGGTTTAAACTATGTCAGTTGCTCTCCGTTCAGGGTGCCGGTTGCAAGAATTGCGGCGGCAAAATCTGCGGTGAAAGATGCTCCGCCTGCGGTTAAGACTGTGAAAAAGAGCAAGGCAGCGAAGAAGGCTAAACCGGCTAAGAAAAGATGAATTCTGTAAATAGGCGGTAGAGGTTTTCTATATTTACCCTATGGCAAAAATCAGAATTTTATCCGTTGTTCTTTGCGCCAGCGTGCTGTGTTTCGCGCAAAACAATAAATCCGTGAGCGTGAAGGTTAAAGGACTGCCTCCCCAATACACAACGCTCCGCATAGATACACTCTCTCGTTGCATACAGAACCTGCCAGATATGGCAAATTTGATTGCCGCTGCCGAAGGGCGCACGGAATATTTAAAGAAAATCGGCGGAACTGAAAAAAATGACTATGTAAAGGTTTGGAATGCCAGAGTACAACTCGTTTATCAATGGAAATATAAACTGCACTTCCTGCTCATGCCTCAGGGGGGTATGGAAGCACAAGCCCCGATTTTTCGCGAAACAGAAGGAACTGCGCCATTTGTCGAAAATATAGCCGGAGACCCGCAAGAAGGCGATTTTTTTGCATTCTCCAGCCCGCGCCGCTATTATTTCGATTCTCAGGAAGCCGCTCAGAATTCCGCAGTAAGGCTAGCAAAACAGAGAATTTCCGAGCTAAAAGGATTGGAGTGCAAAAAATGAAAAAACTAAATCTGGTTGACAACGGCGATTTTTCCAAAGGCCTGAAAGGATGGAGAGTTGAAAATTGGAATGGGCAGTTTTCTGCCAATCTTGGAAAAAAAGAACTTAGTTTCGAAATTCAAGAACCAGGCAAGGATAGCTGGGCTTTGCAGTTCTGCAGCGATGTTTCGCTGAAAGAAGGCGAGTCTTATATCTTTGCCATGAAAGCAAAAGCTGATTCCCCCCGTACTCTGAACGTAAACATAAAGAAAAACTCCAGAAAATACCTGCCCTATGCAAACGGCAGAATAATAGACTTGAGCACGGATTGGCAAGATTATTACTGGAAATTCACGATGAAAGAAGTGGATGACGGAACTGCTCTTCTCTCTTTTGACATGGGTGGGAATACCACTAGCTGGAGCTTGAAGGATGTTTCTTTGAAAGTTGCAACCGAAGAAGATTTAGGTCGCGGCTACAGAGGACGCATTCAAAAAAACAGCGGTTATTTCAATGCCCCGAATGAACCTTGGGAGCTTCGCTTTCATTCTCTGGATGGCAAACTGAGAAAAGTTTTGGACAAAGGAAAAGGCGGCGAAGGAATGCGTGCATATCCACGTTTGGACCAAAGCGGCGTGATGGTTGTAAAGGAAGTAAAGGAATAGAATGTTAAAAAATATTTCAATTTTGGTTGTTTTGGCTGCTGCACTGGTTTTTGCGCAGAATAATTCGCAAACCGTGAGGTTAAAGCAGGCGCAGGAGTATGCAAATCAGGGAAAATTCAAAGAGGCTTTGGACGAATATAAAGCCGTGCTTTCTGCAGACAAAGGCAATGCAGATGCATATTTGGGCGCAGGCAATGTGCGCCTCAAAATGAAGGACTACAAACTCGCTTTGGACAATTTCCAGCTCGCTTTGAAATACAATCCAAAAATGACAAAGGCCGTGGAAGGAGAAGCCGAAGCGTACGAAGCCCTTAACCAAAAAGACAATGCGATTGCCAGATGGCGCATATTGGCGGAAAGCGGAAACGCAGAGCAAAAGACCAAAGCGCTTTCTCGCATAGGGACCTTGCTTGGAACAAATGCACCTGAAAAACCTGCTGAAAAGCCGGCTGAAAAAACCGCAGAAAAACCGGCGGAAAAAACCAGCGGAAAATTCAATTACGATTCCCCGGAATTCAAAGCTGGTTTGGCGGCTTACGAGAAAAAGAACTGTACAGAATCCTTAAAACAGTGGAAAGCGGTTTTAAGCAAGGAACCTGGCAATCCAGGCGCTTATTATTATGCTGGAGTCTGTCGCTTTAACATGGGCGAACTGGACAATGCAGCCATAAATTTCAACAAAAGCCTTGATTTCCCGGATAAGGGTTTCAATTCCAATTATTATCTTGGCAGAATTTACGAGCAAAAGGGAGACAACGCAAAAGCCATAGACTATTACAACAAATATCTGAAATTGACAACAAGCGCAGATGGCAGAACGGAAGTGAAGGGCAGGTTGACAAAATTGAGTACTGCAGGCGGTGCAGAGAGCAGTAGCAGTATCGATGAGCAAACCCAGTCATCTTCTTCTAAAGATTATTCGTGCAACAGTTTGGAAAGCTGTTTGATGATGGAAGAGAAACGCAAGCAGGATTCCATTGCGGCATATCTGGAAAGCCTTAAGAACAAGCCTTTGACCATAGGTCCGGAAAAAATAGTGGCAACCGAATACGGCGGGAATTTCGCTTTCGCTTCTACAACGGAAGCTGGCAGTGCAGACTTGCAAAAATCTTTGAACTTGATTCAGAAAAAATCCTTTCAATCTGCAATAGACGCTTTGCAAGTGGTTAGGCAAAAATTTCCGGGAACGCCAAATTCAATGGCTGCTGCATACAACCTGCTCTCGCTGTATCAATACCTTGAATTGCACGATAAGGTTATAGCACTTGGGAATTCCGTTTCTCAGGAGCCTGTACCAGAGCCTTATAAAAGCGCCATATCTTACATGCTCGCTTTTAGCCAAGTGAAAAAAGCTGAATATCAAAGCGGATATAATATGCTTGCAGAAGTAACAGTAGATCAAAAACTTGGTCCAACGCTTGGGCAAAAATTGGCGCTGGAAGCGGAAATAGCTGCGCAATACAAACCGGACCAGGGTTCGCCTGAAATTTTGAAAAAGGCAATAGAAGCGGAACCTATCAGAGCCAAAAAGAATGAGCTTCGCATAAAGCTTGCGGATTTGTACACAAAACTTCAAGATTCACCTGCGGCAATACAGGTTTACAAAGACATAACCGAAGACTGCCCGGCAAATACCTCAGACCCTTGCCTCAAGGCTTTCAACGAACTTGGCGATCGCAGCTTTTTGGCTCAGAACTGGCCTATGGCGCTGGAGTATTACAACAAAGCTGTGGAGAGGCAAAAAGATCCTCTGCAAGTTTCTTGGGCATTGTTTCAAATTGGAAATGTGTTTCGCAAACAGGGCAATTACAAAGAAGCGGTGCGTTTTTACGACCGCTTGATGAAAGAATTTGGCGGAACCTATTGGGCAGACCAAGCAAAGCTTTACAGAGATGATGCAATTTGGCAAGAGAGCAATAAAGGAGTATTGAAAAAGTGACCGCTAATTTACCAGAGCTTCTTCGCAACAGCCTTCAGACTCAACTGACTGTTTACAAGCAGATTAGAGATTTGCAAAACGATTTGCTGCGCGATTTGGATGCGGAGAACGAGCTGAACAAAATAATGAGCTTGCTGGAAAAAAAGAATGCTCTTTTGGATAGCGTTAGAACGGAAAATTCCCGCAGCGCTCCATTCGTTGACGAATGGGTAAAAGTAAAAAAAGAAATTGAAGAGCTTATATCCGAAATTGAAAAACTTGTTTTGGAACTTCGCGCTCAGGATGAAGCCATGCTTCAAAGATTTGACCAGGAAAGCCAATCCAAAAACAGAATTGATGCATTCAGAGCATTGAGGTAAGGGTGCCCGAAAAATCACCAGAAGAATTGATGAGCGAACTTGCCGCTTCCATGGAGCGGTTCAATTCGCAATCCGATGCGCTTGAGCTTGCGTACAAGGCCGTGGAAATTCAGGCCGAGCAGATTAAAAAAATGCAGGAAGAGGTCAATCAGAGCAGGGTTCTGAGCGCGCTCGGAGAAATGGCAGCCACTGTTGCGCATGAAATAAGGAATCCGCTCGGCGGCATAGGCGCTTATGCAAGCCTGCTGGCCAGAAATATTCCGCCCCAAGATGCTAACAGAAAATATGTTGACAAAATAATAGACGGGATCAACAGCTTGAACAACATAGTTGGCAATTTGCTCGCTTATACAAAAAAAACAAACTTGCAAAAGCAAAATGTGGATATGGCGGCTTGGGCAGAATCAATTTTAGCTCATGTTGAAATTGAAATGAAAGTAGGCATAGAACGCGATTTTCCATCAGAGCTTCACGCTGATATAGACGGCGAAAAAATGCAACAGGTTATGCTCAATTTGCTCAAGAACAGCATTCAGGCAATAGAGCCTGGCGGCAAAATTTCCGTTAGTCTTAGCTCAAGCGAACATTTTGCGGAAATAACAGTCGCAGATACGGGCAAGGGCATTGTGCAAGAAGATTTGAAAAAAATATTCACGCCGTTTTTCACCACAAAAGAGCAGGGCACTGGCTTGGGACTTGCCATTGTAAAAAAAATAGTGGATTTGCACGAGGGCGAGATTTCAGTGGAAAGCGTTGTGGGCAAAGGAACCAAGTTCTGCATTAAAGTTCCTAAGTGAACGCTATTTAAACATCAAGTCGTCGCTCTCTGGTTTGGGGTCGGGAATTTTAAAATTCTCGGTTTCTGCGAGTGCTAGCAGAGGTTCGTCTTTGTTCGGGATTTGGACTGCGGACTGCGGTTCCAGCGAAAAATGAGCAAGCATTCCTCTGATTTTTTTCTCGTTCTCCTGCTTAATCACAAAGCCCCAGTTGGGAATTGTCTCTTCCACGCAGGCTAAAAAAGGTTTGTAAGCGCAGAGTTCGGTAAACTTATCTTGATTTCTTATGCGCAAAACATGCACGGAATCAATTGAAGAGTCGTTGTATATGCGAAACCATTCATTTAAAGCATTGGCCACGTTTGGTACAGCTTTATTCCAGGACATAAAATCCTGAATATAATTGCTTGGAAGTCCGGAGCGCAAACCGTTTAAAAAAGATTCTTTGCTAAGGGCAAAACGCAGCGGATCTTCTTCGTTTTTCATCTGTGTCAAGCATGATATTTGAAAAATTCTAAGCGCGCCGTTGTTTTGCGACAAAAGCCATTCAAAATTGGAGCTGTTCGCTATAATAGGTTCTGATAAATTTTCTTTTGAGCGTTTTGCGAAAAAAACGCTTTCGCCAAATTCTGAAAGGGCAAACATTGAAATTTGTTTTTTCTTTATTTGCATCTTGAGTATTCCCAAAATCCAAAGTTCTCTCAGTGGTACCGGCAATTGAATCCAGTTGGCAGTATTTTTATTTTTGAGCAGCCTTGTGCGAGTATCGCGAGGCCAAAATAACCGTACTGCATCTAATGTACCAATCGGTTTTTCGAAAAACTTTAAAAGCTTCAGCAATTCACCCTTGTTTTTAAATCTTTCTTGTTCCCACCAAAAAAGGAATTCGGAAAAAAGCCTGAACCCGTTGTTCTGCAAAAAATCGTAAGCAGGCGCAAGCAATTTCAGGTTATAGCTTCCTTCATCCTTTGAGAGCCATTTTTCAGAAAGCAAAAATGCGAACTGCATGCGAACTTCGTCTTCGGTTATTGCGTTGTCGATGTTTTTATTATTGAAAAAAATCTCGGATATGTGTTTTTTTGCGGTATGGCTGAACGAAAGGTCTTTTTTAATGGGAATTTTGCCAAGCTGTATTTTGGAAAGCATGAACAGCAGGTGAAGTTCCATTTTTTTCTCATTGGAGACCCAGGCTATGGATTCAGTTGGAGCCTCGCGTTTAATCATGGCGTTTAAAAAATGTTCTTCATAGTCAAAAAATCCGTAATAAATGCAGGCTCCTTGGCATTTGGCTTGCCAAATGAACATTTCGCTTGCGGCATTGCTTAAAAAAGTCGCAAGGGATTTTTGGTCGGTGTCCAGATTGCGTTCCAATTCTCTCAAATGCAGTCCTCTGCTGCCGCTTGCATAAATAAGGTTTAGAGCTTGCACCTCCCATTCACTTCTCTTTTGCATCCAGCATAGCCGTCTTTCTTCGCTTAAAATTTCGCTGCGCAATTCATCGAGTATTTTTGAATTCTGCACCAATCCGCTTTTTTCTGTAAACTTTGTACGCAAAGCGCTCAAATAAGAGCCAGGTGCATCGGTTAAGTGCTCTTGAATGGAGTGTAAGCTTTTATCCATGGGGGTAATAAAATACAAAATTTACTAAATTATGGCAATGCGAATTTTAGTTCTTAATTGTGGTTCTTCTTCTGNGAAGTTTGCGGTTATAGATACCGAGACTGGCACNGCTTCTGTTAGCGGCTCTGTAGAGGAAATTGGCGCAGGCGCGCGATTGAAGGCAGAAAAAGGCGGAGAAGTCTGCAAGAGAAGCGTGGATGCTCCAAACCATGTTAGCGCTCTTGCCGTTATACAGAGCTACCTTAAAGAAACAGACGAGAATCATGGCATAGCAGCTGTTGGGCACAGGGTTGTGCATGGCGGCGAGAAATTTTCAAAATCCGTTTTGATAGATAGTGAGGTTTTAAGGGTTATAGAGGAATGTTCAACGCTTGCGCCTTTGCACAATCCGCCGAACTTGCAGGGCATAGCGGCAGCGCAAAAGAATTTTCCAGAGCTTGCGCAGGTGGCTGTGTTTGATACAGCTTTCCACAGAAGCTTGCCTGATTACGCTTATCTTTACGGGCTTCCATATAATCTTTACGAGGAATATAAAATTCGCCGCTACGGATTTCACGGTTCTTCTCATCGTTTTGTTGCAATGAAGACTGCGGAGCTTTTGGGGAAAGTTCCTGAAGAGTTGTGTTTGATAATAGCTCATTTGGGAAATGGCTGCAGCGCTGCTGCGGTGAAATTCGGAGAATCTGCAGATACTACTTTGGGATTGACTCCTATGGAAGGCATGGTTATGGGAACTCGCTGTGGTTCTATTGACCCGGGAATTATACTTCATTTGAACAAAACTTTGGGTTATGATTTTGACAAGCTGAGCAAGTTGCTGAACAAGGAGAGCGGTCTGTTGGGTCTAAGCGGAATTTCCAGCGATATGCGTATTCTTTTGGGCAAGGCTGAGTCTGGCGATGAAAGGGCGAGAATAGCGATAGAAGTTTTCTGTTATCGTGCTGCAAAGGAAATCGCATCTCTTATGCCAGCGCTTCCAAAGATTGACGCTCTTGTTTTCACCGGCGGAATAGGGGAGAACTCCGAGCCTGTTCGCAAGAAGATTCTCACCCATTTAGAAATTTTCAAATTGAATGTTATGATAGTTCCCACAAACGAAGAGCTTCTAATTGCGATGGATACGGAGAAGGTTTTGAAGGCAGTTGTCTGAACCTCGATTTACCGATTTGCAGGATTTCTGAAGATAGGCACAAACCTTGCGAACCTCTATTTGCACCGCATCCCCAATGCTGTAAAATATTTGTATGAGATTTGTATATTCCCAAAAATGACGCATCTCCCCAAAATTCTAGCCTTGCTCCTGTTCCTCGCCGCTTTGGTTCACGCCGTCAACACGGTTGCCGTTCTGGAAATAGTCCCCAGCGGAGAGATGAGCTTGAAGCTTTCGGAATACCGCCATCTCACGGATGAATTGCGGACCATAGCACGGGAAACGCTTCCGCAGGGAAGCTATGCAGTTCTTACCAGAGACAATATTGTATCGCTTCTGCCTCCCGATTCGGAAGAGGCGCAGTGCCTTGCCGAGAGTTGTGCTGTTGAGATTGGCAGGGCTATTGGAGCTGAATACATTACGCAGGGTTTCGTGGGCGACTTTGGCGGTATGCTTACGCTTACGGTTGAGCTTTACGAGTCCATGAGCGGTCATCTTCTTGGCAGTTTCGTCACGGAGAGCAGGGATGTTATGGGCTTGCTGAAAACGATGAGGGAAAAGGCTCCTGGGTTGTTCAAGAAGATTCCAAAGCCAGTTTCTGAGAAGAAGCTTGATGTTGCAGTTGCTGTTGATTTAAAGCCTGAAGAACCTCCCAAAAAGATAGACCCTCAGATTGAGGTTGCTGAAAAAAAGGGCAATGCCAGTTTTTGGGTTGCGCTTGCTCTTGATGCAGTGGGAACTGGGCTTTTGGTTTACGGTTATATGCAGCATGGCACTGCTGTTGACGAGCACAAGAAATACAGCGATTTGGATGCGTCTGTTTCCGGGCAGGATTTCAACAAGGCTTGGAAATCGGTTGACGATGCCAAGAGTGCTAGAAACATTTCATTTGCGGCAGGTGGCGTTTTGCTTGCCGCCGGAATAGGGGTACATATATGGTTTTAATGTTTGCTTTATCTCTGCTTTTTCTTTTTGGCTGCCAGTCGCTTGAGCGTGACAATGTTTACGACCCGTACGGGAGCAATTATATCGGCGGCATATCCAGCGTAGCCGTGCCCTCAAGCTCTTCCAGCGTTGCGGCTATTACTGGCTGCGGCAGCACCGAAACGCAATACTGCTCAGATGGGGTTATGAAACCTTATGGCAAATTGACCGACAGCAGGGATGGCAAGGAATACAAAACTCTTGTCATAGGCGGGCAGGAGTGGATGGCTGAGAATTTGAATTACGACGGGGACACGGGCAGCCGCTACACGGTTGGCAAGTGCATTCCGTCTAATGGCAGTGTTGTATCCGATTCCGATTGCTTTTATGCCAAATACGGCCGCCTTTATGATTGGGTTACGGCTATGGGCTTGTCTGGCGAGGCGTATGATTACAGCAAAAATATTTACGGACCGACAAGATGCGGAGCGGATTGCTATGAGCCGTTTGTTCTTCCGCACCGTGGCATCTGCCCGCAGGGCTGGCATTTGCCAACCGATGCGGAGTGGACAACTTTGGTGGAGGCTGCGGGCGGAGCCTCCACAGCAGGGTCTAATCTGAAGGCTGCAAGCGGCTGGAAAGAGGATGAGTATTATGGAGTCAAAGGCACGGATGTTTACGGCTTTTCGGCCCTGCCGGGCGGTAGCGGCCTTTCCTCTGGCGGCTTCGGCAGTGTCGGCTACAACGGCTACTGGTGGAGCAGCACGGAGTACAATGCTACTATCGCCTACTTCTGGTACATGCTCTACGACGACAGCGAAGTGGTCAGGTACAGCTACTATAAGTCCAACCTGTATTCAGTTCGTTGTCTGCGGGACTAAGGCGAAGCCCGCCGCTAGCGTAGCCCAACACTGGAATTGCAGGAGCGTCCTTTTAAAAAATTGCTATATTTACAATAGTACACCCCTTGGTCCCTGTCTTTGGCATACCAAGGGGTTTTAATTTTAACTTGCAATCTGGCAATCATTCCGTCTCCGAAATAAAAAATTTCCTTAATTATAGAAAGGTTTTAAATCTTTGTCAATGGTAACTATTCATTTTGCAAATAACGGTTCAGAAGTTTTCTATATTTCACCCAGAACTGGGAGGAGCGACTTTCTTTATATGAAATTGGCGGAAAATGTTTTCCGTTGCAACCAGTGGAGGCATTTATGCCC
>WQSA01000013.1 GCA_009788135.1 Candidatus Fibrimonadales bacterium | reverse complement strand
TTAGTATATATGCGACGATCATTAGGTGCGACCATATTTATACTCCTCTACGGGTTATTGTCGCTTAACTTAGAATACTTTTTTTCAAAGACAGTTCACGTGTTGCATAATCGGGAAAATCCTCTAATCGGGGGTATCGGAGTTCTGACGTTTGCTATAGAAGACATTTCAAATTTCTAATTTTTGGCTAAAGTTTTTTCTATTTTAAGTCGATAATAGGAGAAGAGGTAATATTATGCAGATTTCCAATGTTCATGTGCAAGGTGCAACTGCCGAGTGGGCCAGAAGGGCGGCCGGCGGCGATTCAGCACAGTCGAAAAAGGAAAATGGAAAGCCAGACACCGGCAAAATAGCGGCTGCCCAGGTTTCCTTGTCTGCGGAAGCAGGCAAAAACAGCTCTGCAGAGGCTTTGGTAAAAGCAAGAGCAGATGCTCTCCCTGAAGTAAGGGAAGAGAAGATTGCAGTTGCTAGAGAACGCATTGCAAGCGGCTATTACAACACAGCTGAGTTCAGAAGCGAGCTCGCAAGCCGCTTGGTAGATGGCTAAGCTATTTTTCTTTGCTTGCCTTCTATTTGGCTTGGCGGGAGCCGAAGATGCCTGGTTTTCGGCAAAACTCCCGATGAGCGGCAAGCTTTATCCGGTGACAACCAGAATTTACACCCAAAAAACAGCAGATAGCCTTGTTTTTTCAGCAGAAATGCAATATCGTGCCATAGATACATCTTTTTCAATGCACACAACAGGGCTTTATAGCATATCCAAAGACAAGCCTGTTTGGCAAAATTCAATAAGAAGCGGCTTATATTCGGTTGAGTGGGTTTTCAGGGATTACAGGGAGACCCCGGCCGCTGCTTACTGGCCCGGCATTCATGGCAGTAGTTCGATTACCTTTGAAAGCGATGCTATTCCGGAGGAATTTCTCTATTTTTTGGCAGAAAAGATAAGTTCGGCGGATTCAAACAGGTCTATTAAAGTGCTTTCATCCGTTTGGGAAATTCCATTTGTTCCAGAAGCATGGATTACGGATGCCAGGTATACGGGAAACAAAACTCGCATTTACGGCGTTGACTGCTTTCAAGTTCTATACACGAGGAGCGATGGCGCCCGCGCTGAATATTACATAACGGAAAAGGGCAAGCAGGTATGGCGCTTTCAAACTTTCAGAGGCGTGTGGTTTGACAGGGTGCAATAATTTTATAAATTCATACCATGGAAACAGAAAATACAGAACCTACAGTTGAGCAAGTTGACGAGAACGGCGAAGTTATCGTTAAAGAACTTGCTAAAGAATATCTTTCAAAAGGAGCTTGGTCAACCATAGCTTTTCTTTATCAGGAAAAAGGCTCGGATGGCAATTTTGGCGAAGCCAAGGTTACGCTCAGGCGCTACCAGAAAAGCGGCGGCGTGCAGAAGCAGCGCAGCAAATTCAATGTTACCAACAAAGCTCAGGCTGAGCAGATTATAGGCGTGTTGAAAAAATGGTATGAGCTGTAATTTTTTTTCATCTATATCTGGAAAAAAATTTCCCTGGCAAAAACGTTTAGAGCCTCTGGTCAAGGCTCTGTTGCAGCATGAAAAGAAATATGCGTCTGTGAACATTATTCTCTGCGACGACTCAATGCAAAGGGAATTGAACAGGAGCTGGCGCAAGCTGGACCGAGTGACCGATGTTCTCTCTTTTGAGTGGAACGAGTATTCTCTTTTGGGCGAGATTTACATTGCCGAAGGCCAGGTTAAAAAACAAGCTCCGCTCTACGGCAACACATATTACAAGGAGTTAAGACGAGTTCTTGTGCACGGCCTTTTGCATTTGTGCGGCTACGACCATCATGGCAAAGCGGAGCGCAAAACCATGAGGGAAAAGGAAATTTTTTACTTTAATGAACTATGGCAAAAGTTTTAGAAACGCATCAACTTTCAAGCGATGTATATAAGTTTGTGGTAGAGGCTCCCCTTATAGCGGAAGAAAGGCGTGCAGGGCAGTTTATAATTCTGCAAACGGATTTGGAAGCGGGGGAGAGAATTCCCTTGACAATAGCCGATGCAAACGACGAAAAAGGAACGATAACTCTGATTTTTCAGGCAGTGGGCAAAACGACAATTGATTTGGCGCAGTTCAAAATTGGCGATGATATTCCGGTTCTTACGGGGCCGCTTGGCACTACCACGCATATTGAGAACTTTGGCCATGCGGTTTGCATTTGCGGAGGCATTGGCACAGCACCCATGTACCCTATAGTGCAAGCTCTAAAAAAGGCAGGCAATAAGGTTACTGTAATTATAGGAGCAAGAAGAAAAGACTTGATAATAATGGAAGATGAAATGAAAGCGCTGGCAGACGAACTTGTCATTTGCACAGACGATGGCTCTTATGGGCGCAAGTGCCTGGTTACGGAGCCGCTCAAAGAAATTTGCGAAAAAAATAAACCAAATTATGCCATAGCCATAGGCCCTCCGATAATGATGAAATTCTGCGCAGAAACCACAAGGCCGTATGAAGTGAAAACCTACGCAAGTCTTAACAGCATTATGGTTGACGGCACGGGAATGTGCGGCTGTTGCAGAGTGACTGTTGGCGGCAAAGTTAAATTTGTTTGCGTTGACGGCCCCGAATTTGAGGCTCATCAGATTGATTGGGAAAGCATGATGAAGAGAATGGGAACCTATAAGCAACGTGAAGCTTTGGCAAAAGAAAAAGCGCTTGAAAAGTTGAAGACCGGCGAAAGCTGCAAGTGCGGAATCTAAGATGAACATCTACTGGATTATCCAAATAATTCTTGGGTTGCTTGGGCTCAGCCTGCTTGTATTTATACATGAGCTTGGGCATTTTTTAGCGGCTAAGTATTGCGGCGTTAGAGTGCTGACATTTTCAATCGGGTTTGGAAAAAAACTTTTGAGAATTAACAGAGGCGGAACCGATTATTGCATATCTGCAATTCCTTTTGGCGGCTATGTTGCAATGGCAGGGGAAAATCCTGAGCAGGTACGCGATGACAGGTCTGACGATTTTCATGTACAGCCAATTTGGAAGCGAGCTTTGATAGCTTTTGCAGGACCGGCGTTCAATGTGATTTTCGCTTATTTTTTGCTAACAGGCATTTATATGATAGGCAATCCCGAGCCTGTTTCCGATAAGCTTGTGGTTGGTATTGTTGAGCCTAGGTCTGCGGCTGCGGAAGCTGGCATTGCAGGCGGCGATACTATTTTCACCATAGACGGCAAAAAAGCTAACGGCTGGGAAAAATTGCGCGAAGAGATGGGAATTAGCATTGGCAGAAATCTTTCTTTGGAAATAGGAACAAAGGAGGGTAGGAAGTCTGTTATTGTAACTCCTCGCGAGCTTGGCGAGCTTGGAATTGGCACTGCAGGCATTCATCCCAGGCATAGAGTTTTTGTGGCAGCGGAGCCTTTGAGCGATTCTCCGGCCAGCAAGGCAGGCATCAAGCAGAGCGATACCATTCTCAGCGTTGATGGCTATGTTATTGGTTATTTTCAAGATATGATAAACATAATTTCCGCTTCTGATGGAAGAGAGGTTGAGGTTGTGTTTTTGCGTACGGGAGATACGTTGCGCGCGGCAATGACTCCGCTGTGGAACGATGATGCAGAGCGTTATTTGGTTGGGATTCAAATGGGCCTTGCCCAGTTTGACGAGCTGCAGGTTGTTCCCCAGCCTCTAGGCACGGCTCTTGTTATGGCAGCAAAAAGAAGCTATGCAATGGGAACCGCCGTGTTCAGGTATATTTCCAGAATTATTCAGGGCGAGGTTAAGCTGAGGGCCATGAGCGGTCCGGTTGGAATTGTGCAGGTGATAGGTCTTGTGTGGCTTGAGAATTTGCAAAGAGCGGTGTTTTTGCTCGCTTTGATAAGCATAAATCTTGGAGTTATGAATTTGCTGCCCTTAGCCATAACGGATGGCGGAGTTCTTCTGTTTTTGCTCATTGAAAAGTTGCGCGGTAAGCCTATTTCTCAGGATAATCAAGCTCGCATTCAAAAGGGAGCCTTGGCCTTTTTTGTGGCTTTGTTCCTTTACATAACTTTTATCGATTTGGGTAGAGGCTCAATGCTAATGAAGTAGCTGGCACAGCACGGCTTTTTGCGCATGCAAACGATTTTCCGCTTCTTCGTAGCATAGATTAATTTGCAAATTGTTCATAATGCTGTCCGTTATTTCTTCGCCTCTGTTTGCCGGCAGGCAATGTGTCACTTTGCAATGCGAAGGAGCCAGCTTTAGCAGCTCGTCGTTTATTTGGAAAGGCAAGAAGTGAGTTTTCTTTTCGTCTTTTTGCCCTTCTTGGCCCATGCTAACCCACGTATCGCTGTAAAGAATATCTGCATCGGCAACCGCATCTTTTGGGTTGTTGAAAACTCTGTATTTGCCGCCATTTTTTTTGAAGTCTGGCTGGCACACCTGAATTTCTTCGTTTTTCTGTTCAAAGCCTTTGGGGCAAGCAAGCGTGAAATTCATTCCGAGTTTGGCTGCCAACACCATTAAGGAATTTGCCACGTTGTTGCCGTCTCCTATAAAAGCGATGGTTTTTCCTCGTAAATCCGTGCCGTATAGCTCAATCATCGTTTGCCCCAGAGCGAGAGCTTGGCAAGGGTGGTAGTCATCGGAGAGGGCATTTATAACGGGGACGTTGCCATGCTCGGCGAGTTGCTCCACCAAACTTTGTTTGAAACACCGCACAACAAGCCCGTTAACCCAGCGCGAAAGGCAGAGGGCAATATCCTGAACGCTTTCTCTTTGGTTTATTCCAATGCTTTTTGGGTCAAGCAGTATAGGCATTCCACCCAATTGGTGCATTCCAACTTGAAAAGTGGTAATAGTTCTTAAAGAAGGTTTCTCAAAAAACATTCCGATTGTTCTGCCTGCAAAACGATTTGAATACAAATTGCTTTTAACTTCTTCTTTTAAGCGAATGGCTATGTTAATGGTTTCCAGAATGCGTTGTGCATCCCAATCCTGTAAGCGAAGCAAATGTTTTGTGCGGTCCATAGCGTACCCATAAAAAAAAGATTAATATAGAAAATTTTTTTCATCTCGCTATGGCCTTAATCTGTGGGCGGCCTATTAATCTTCCATTGCTGTCTTCTACCTTCAGCAATAAAACCTGCGCTGTATTTATCTGCGTGTCAACAGAACCTTGCGCTCCATTTAATCTTATGCTTTTAAGCAGTTTGCCGCGAGCATCGAAAATTTTCAAATTCGCAGATTTAACTTCGCCAAGATTATAGCTGAAAATACCCTGATTGTTCAAAGATTGCCAGCTAGGAGACGCAGCAATTGAAATGCGAGATACGGGTTCATCGTCATCGCCGTACCATGCCATGGATCTCGGTGCGGTTACCTCTGTTGGCACCGAAGTGCGGTTCGCTGCTTCGGGGTCGCTTGCGCTCTTATCGGCGTTGGAGAAGAATATACCGCTTGACGCTGTGAGCGTTCCCCTGCCATCGCCCAGCATCTGCGCAGTGCCGGAGAGCGTGCCTTCGGAATGCCACGACACCCCGCCAACTTGCGCATTTCCCAATACTTTTGTGCTGGAACCGTAAACGAACGATGATCCGTGAACCTTTGCGTTTTCGGAAACTTGCCCTTCCCAGATCACTGCGCCATCTGAGACTACCGCCGAGCCGCTCACCGTGCCGCCGGCTATCAAAGCGTAGTCTTTTACTATTGCATCGCCGCTCACTGTGCCGCTCCGCACGACTGCGCGCCCCTCTATGCGCGCGTTGCCGCTCACCGTGCCGCCAGTTACCCGTGCGTTCGGGCCTACGTAAGCTGTGGCGGCTACCGTTGCAGATGCGGCCACGAATCCGCCGCCGTTGGCGTGCGGTCCGCCGTTGGAGTTCGTTACGGGTTGGAATCCTTCGGGCTTTGCGCCGGTGATTTTGATCATGTATGGAAATCTGTATATGGTATAGTAGTATTGATCCCACTTGATTTTATGGTTTACGCTGGGCGTTGCGGCTACCACGAGATAGAGCTGCGTTTCCCCGTTTGCCATTGTCATTTCCAAATCTGGGTTTCCGTCAGACGCACGTTTGAGTTCGCTGTATCGAGCCGTCACATTGGCAGACGATGAAGTTGCGTCTCCTGTAACGGCAACAAGCCCATACCGCCAGTCGCTGCCAGGGTCGGCAAGGAGAAAGTTGGCATGCGGCTCGTAGTCTGCTTTCTTTGCGTAGTTTTGGATGTTGTTCTTTTTCTGCACATCGCCCCTGAACTGTACCTTCACGCTGCCAGATTCATCAGGATGCAAACGGATTATGTTGTATGCATATCGCTGCGGGGCAAAGGCGAATGGGACCACAAAACGTCCGTTAGCGCCATCCGTGCTGTCTAGCGCTTCCAAGAATGTGAATCGGTGGCGCCTGTGCCGTTCGGCTACGCTGCTGGCATTGTAGGCATTCCGGAACTGCGCTTTGCGCTTGTAGTCGTAGATCACGTTCTTCATGCCAAAGTCTCCAATCATGTCTCCGAACTCCTCATTGCTCATGCCGTGCACGCGTATTATCTCGCTGAAAGGGTCGGCGGAGTTGCGGTTGTTGTCGTTTGGCCGGTAGGCGTTTGCCCATACGTAGTTTATGAAATCCATGCTCTTTGCATCCATAAAATATTCGAGGAACAGCCAGTTGTTGTAGCGTGTATGCGCATAACCAAGATGGATATGAGCCTGCCGTGTGTAAACTTCTGTGGCGCCGTCCACTGAGTTGAATACCTGGTTGGTCATAAAGTTGGCGTGAGATTCGTGTATCCAGCCAACAAAGTTTCCGTAGGGATTGTCGGCCTGAAAGCCGCCGGACATCTGCTGCAATCCGTGCGTGAGTTCGTGAGTAACCGCAGTACTGGTGGAAGCGCTGGGAGGAAGCCACATAATTGGCCTTCTGGAATTGCCCGAACCAGTGGTGCTGCCGTATAGCGTGCCGCCGCCGTCTGCCCAGTCAGCGTTACCTGATGGACGCGATATTATAGCCTCTAGTTTGCATTTTGCCGTATTCGTTTCGGGGTTTTCATGGGCATTTGAAAATTTGAATCCGCCCACAAGGCTGTCATACGAGAACTCTAGGCGGTCGAGCAGTGTTGTGACCTGCGAAGCCGTAAGGCTTGCATTTTCGCCTGGATTAGTTCTGATTACGAATCTGGCGGATTCGTGAAGGGTAGTCCATCCCTTGGCGTTGGTGTAATTTGGGTCCGAATTAGAACATAGGTTGAAACTGTTGTTCAGTTTCGTTTGCGCAAACACGCTGCTTAAAAACAACATCAAGATTATCGCAAAGTTCATATTCTTCCCCCGATTAAGAGTTCTATTTTGATAAGATAGTAAATCTAAATCTGGTATGAATTAAGAAATTTTACTGTTGCATTGAACTGCGAATCGTTTTTCCCATGATCTCTGTTTGTCGCCATCAGGCTGTCTTCACAGTCCATGCCATTTACCAGAGCGAATTCAAAATAACCGTTTTTTACGAGGATGTGTTTTGTTCCTTTTAATTTTGCCAGTGCCCAGTAAGCAATGTCATCTGCTTGCGGAGCAAGCTGCATAAATTCATGCAGGCGTGAAACATCCAAAGAGTTAGGGGGATAAAGCACTCCGCCTATGCCGGTTGGAAAAAGCAAGTCAGCATTGTCGCTTTCGCTAGCTCTCCATTTCCATTTGTTGTAAGGCAATCCTTTTCTTATTGCATGCGCCCTGTGAAAGCAAATTTTTTCTGGATTTTCGCTGTGAGTTTGCAGGAGTTTTTCAAGCCAGTCTTTTGGATAATAAGCATCGTCATCAATGGTGATTAAAACATCGTTCGGAAATTCCTGCAATGCAAAATTAAGTTTTTTGTAAGATTTCAAATCTTCGCAAAATTTTATTTCCAGGCCCATTTCCATTTCTATTTTCAGCAAAGCGGGAATATTGTTCAAATTCCAATTTTCTTTGTCCAGCCAAAGAATAATTTTATCGGGATGGATATTTTGTTCGAATAGAGACCATATTGCATAAGGCGCCGTATCTTCTGTTCTTTTTCCGTAACTCGTGAGCGTTACAATGAACAACGGGGATTTTTTTTGAGTGATTTGCAAGGGTTTGAATTTTTTTTCCTCAATTACGCTTTTTAATTTTTTCTTGTACCGCAATGCGGGCTTATGCCTTAGCAGTTGCTTAAAGAATCGCGATAGCTTGAGAAGTAGCTTTGAGAGCATATTGCGTAAGGTAGAAAATATTTCTAATTTGCCCCTATGTTTGATATTAAAACTCGCCGCAGATTTGGGCAGAATTTTCTGGACAAAGAAATGTCCAGAACAATCGCTGAGGATTTGCCTTGCTCGCTGCATGACGAGATTTTGGAAATAGGCCCGGGGCATGGGGCCCTGACTGAATGTTTACTGCACAAATGTTCAGGTTTGACCGCCGTTGAAATAGACAATTTCTGCATTCCTAAATTGCAGGAGAAATTCAAGAATAGCAAAAATTTTAGCCTTGTCCATAAAAATTTCCTGCAGTTCGAAATTGAAGAATGGTTAAATGAACACCCGAATTCCTGGCTTGCGGGCAACTTGCCTTACAATATGGCAACAGCCATAATCTCGCATATATTGCCGCATATATCAAAAACGAAAGGCTGCATGTTTATGACTCAGTTGGAGGTTGCAGAGAGGATAACCGCAAAAAACTATGGAAGTTTCTCGGTGTTTTGCGCTTGCTACGCCAAAAGCAGCATAATAAGAGTTATAGGCCCTGAGCATTTTAGCCCCAAACCCAAAGTTAACAGCGCGGTTGTATTTATGGAACCTCTGGAAAAACCTTTGTGTACGGAAGAGAATTTCTTCGTTTTTGCCAGGGCCGCCTTCTCGCAAAAGAGAAAAACCATAGCAAACTCGCTCTCCAGATATTATGACAAAGATATTATACTTTCCGTATTGAGGAAGCTAAACATTGGCGAAAATGCAAGAGCGGAGGAATTATCGCCGGAAAGCTTGCTCTCTTTTTACTATTTTACTAAAGTATGATGAATTTTTTTCGTGTATTTTTGGCTGCTTTTGCCGTAACATTGGTAGCGGCATCTGTAGCTTTATTTCTTGACACTGAGCGTCGTCTCAAAACTTTAAACAGTACAAAAGCCAATGCCGAGGCGGGCTTCTCAAGTTGGGAAAGGCAAAACAACTGCTTTGCAGACCCGCTGTCGTGCGCTGAATACTCGGAACAGTACAAGGGTTGGTTTGCGCAGCTTGAACAATATATTGATCGGAAAATGCAGAAACCGGAATATAAATTTTATCAATTCTTAAAGAATACAGATGAGCAGTATGTTTCTGATTTGAATTTAGGCGGTTTGGCATCTTTAGGAGCTGCTGGCATATTGCTGCTGTTGCTTATTTTTTCAATTGTCTACCTTTTGGGCGGTAAAAAAAAAAACAAGGAATCTAGCTTAGATTTTAAACGCGATAAGCCAACTAAAAAAATAGAGCCGATTAGGCTGAATTCGGCTAAGAAGGATCCTGTTAAAACACAGCCGGTGGCGAGAGTGCAAGCGCAAACGCAAACGATAAAGACAGAAGCTGTAAAAACAGAGTCTATAAAGACTGAGATTATAAAGCTGGAAAGCGCTGAAAGCGTTAAATCCGATGCCAATACCATGCTTCGCAAAGCGACAGACTGTGCAGACAGCGAGCCTATGCAAGCCATAAGCTATCTGGAGCAAGCTCTTGAGGGGAGCCTCAGTACCAAGCTTTCCATGCTGGCATTGCTTTTGTGCGGCAGCTTGCGCCTTAAGAACAGCATAGGCGAAGACAGAGGCCATGAACAGCTTCAGGAAATCATGGCAGCCTCACCCCAAAGCCCTGAGGCGGAAAAAGCGCAAATAGTGCTGGATGCGTTTAAATAGCTTTTTGATTATCTATTTTTGAATCCATGTATAACATTATTCGTTTATCAGAGCAACTTTCTGAGAAGCATATAATAATCCATTCGCAGTGTACTAATGCGGAAGGCATTCTGTGCGAAATGGTGCGAGCCTTGTCCGACGAGCTTGGACCGGAGGTTTGCGAAGATATTGCCAGCACGGTCTTGGCAAGGGAAAAGGTCAGGAGTACAGGCATTGGCCGCAACGTTGCCGTGCCTCATACCAGGACTGCATCGGTCAAGCAACTTCACTGCGTTGTGGCAACAACGGAAAAGGGCATAGAGTTCAAAGCTCTGGATGGCAAACCGGTAAGTTTGTTTTTCCTGATAATAAGCCCTGATTTCACCGTTGGCCCGCACTTGACCATACTCTCGGCCATTTGCCTTTTGGTCGGCAAGAATGCAGACATCGCGGCTGAATTCAGCAAGGCACGCTCTGCGGAAGAGCTTATGGATTTATTGATGGCGGAAGAAGAGAAGTATATGATTTGAAGTCGGAATGAGTGGATTCGAACCACCGACCACTTGAACCCCATTCAAGTACTCTACCAGGCTGAGCTACATTCCGAAGCTCTCAAAAGTTAGAAAAAATTTTTGGCTAGTTTACTTTGATAGCTTCCAAGCCTGCTCTGCCAAAGGCGAACAAAACGCCTACTTCCGCATTCCATGACATATCGGTATCTTTGTTGAATATCCATTCGTAGCCGCATTTTAAACGAATGCGAACCTGGCTTTCTCTGAAAAATATAAAGCCGCCATTTGCGCTGACTGCAGCTCCAAAGGCATCCCCGAAATTATAATCTCTTTCGTCTCTGCCTGGGTTCCTGGCTCCTATCTGAGCTTCTACAAACGGGGTGATTTGCGTTTGCATAAGTTGTTGCTCAAATCCAACCCAGCCGCCAATTCCGCCGTTTGGAGCGGTGAAATCAAATTCAAAGGTTAGCGCTGATAGCTCTGCAAACTGAATGCCGAGCAAAAGAGAGGGATTTACAAAGGCCGAGCTTTGCACTTTATAGCTTGGGCTGCTTACTGGCATAAGAACTCCAATGCCAAAACCCATGTTGAGCCAAGAGGAATGCACTCTTTCTTCGTTAGGCTTGCCCAGACTTAGCCTTAAAGGCTCGTCGGCAAAGGAAAAAGACGCAAAAACGAGAAGCAATATTATGTAGCGCATATACTTAATTTAGTAAATTCATTCCATGTTTCGCATATTTCTTTTTCTTTTCGCATCGCTTTTGTTTGCAGCTACCCCGCAGATGATTAAACGCGATTTGAGCAAAAGAATTTTGTTTAAAGACCCGAATATACAAACAAGCTATTCTCCGCTTATGCAAGAGAAAAATGCTCGGGCCGACTCTCTTTTGCCAGCTCTTAACGGCGATATGGCTTTGGGAGATTTGCTTGCCGCAAATCCTAATTTGTGGAGCATAGAGAATTTGCGCAACGAGAAAAATTTGAGCACGAATTTACATGTGAATATCATTTACATAGACGGCACGCGAGAAGAGGCTTATTGCGATTTTTCAAGAACAACCAATGCACAAAGATGGGAACTATCCATAGGTTTGGATTTTGTGTCTGGCAGTTCAAATTTGGCAGGAATACACACTCAGCAGTGCTTGGATCAGGTCAGAGATAGCATTGGCTATGCCATCAAGGATTCTACGGGAAAGATTCAGACAATCCCGTCTAAACAGATTCTGGAAGAAATTGAGAGAAGCAAGATTCCGGATATTATTTCCATAGACTTGCAAATGAAATTGCTTGACGCTCACAGAAGCGTTGCAGAAAGCGGCCAGTGTCCGAGCGATATAGAGGCTTACCTGATTCTTTTGGACGTTTGGGAACAGGTTAAAGGCGTTGAAATAGATCTCCCCGCTATAAACGATGCTTTGGACAGAAAGACGGTGCAGAGCTGCGCGTTCAATAGGGAGTGGAACAAAAAATACAGCGAAACTGCCACATTCCGCTGCAATTCCAGCGATGTGTGCGAATACAATCAAAGCGAAGACGGCAAAACATTTTGGAGGTGGAACGCTTATGACAATCGTTTGGAATTCGAGAGAAAAAAATTCCTGTTCATATCTTATGGCAAGAAAAGCGTTCGCGAGGGCGGCACAATGCTTGATTTGCGCATAACTCCGCTTTCATCAATGCTTTTTTTGGAGAGCTATATGAACTTGAAAGGCGAGCCCGTTAGTTTAGGGCTGATAATCATTTCCGCCTCTTATCAAGCTCCTTTTTGAAAAGAATCCAGCAATCTTTCCCGAAGAATAGCAGATAATTTGCGAATAGCAAAAATGCGAGAAGCAGAAACTTGTTATAAGCTCCAATGAACAGCGGAACAATTAAAAGAACCGCTGCTATAAAAGCTGCTATCCATTTAAAAGCCAAGGGCAATATAAAGAATAAATGCAGCTCCTTGTTCGGAACAATAGTGGCGAGCGCAAAAAAGAAAGAACATTCCATATATACAAACGTGTCAATCGGAATTCCAATTAACGTAGATATAGCAACAGTACTTATCCATGCAGTCAAAAAATAAGCGGTTAAAAGCGTTGAGCCCAATGCTTTTTCCAGCCATACCATAACGGTGTAGAAAAACCAAAGCACAAAGAATACCAGAAAATTGTCTATAAGCGGGATAGCCAGAAATGTAAATATGCGCCAGATTTCTCCCTGGAAAATTGCGTTAGGGTCAAGACCCAGTTGTTTTCTAAGTGCTGGTTTTGCCATTACCAAAAAGAATCCCAACGCCTGTATTATGGTTAAGGATAACGGAAGCTTGGGAATAGACAGCCAGTGAAGGTTTTTGTCTATCCAAGCCAGCCAGCTGGGAAAATTTATCTGTCGCATTTCATTTGCTATTCTTCTTCCGAAGACGCCTCAATTTTTTTAATCAAATCCTCTAGGACTTTGCCGCCGCTCTTTATGTTTTCCACCATTATCTTTGCATCGTCCGAGAGGTCGCTGTTGGGGAATTTTTCGAGCATGTTTTCAAAGGCAATCAGTGCCAGGGAATCGTTTTTTTCATATTCGCTTAACACAAAGCCCTGCATAAAATAAGCTTTATATACATCAGGTTCATTTGGCCACAGTTTTGTGATTATTTTGTATTCGTTGATTGCTGTGCCGTATATGCCCAGTTCCTGATAAATATTTGCCAGTTCAAAAGCAATAGCTTTTTGCAGGGAATCGTTGTTCGGGAATAAAGCTCTGGCTTTTTCCCAAAGAGTTTTCGCCTTTTGCAAATTACGTGCATCGTATTGGGATTTTGCCTGCGATACAAGTTCCGCCAAATTATCCGAAGTGAACTCCAAACCCCAGGAATCATCCAGAATTGAAACTGGAATTGCTTTTTGCAAATCTGCCAGAACTCGTTCCTGAATGTTGCTGAATTCCATGTACCTTATGTTTTTGTAAGCTGTTCTCTTAATGCTTTGCCAATTAGGAGCGTCTCCATAACTCTGCTTATTCAAAACGAATTCCTTTTTGTATGAGATATCTGGAATGCTAAGCCAAACCGCTATGTCCAGTTTCGATTCCTCAAAGCTCTTGGGAAACAGCGAATCTTTTTCTGCTTCGTATGCCGCTTTCAGCGTATCTTCCGGGATTCCAAGCGTGTAAGTTAAAAGCGAATCCATTAAAACATGAACATAGGCGCGGTCTGTTTCCCTGCGAGTCCATGCGATATATTCAAAAGATTTATCTAGGCTTTTTTCTCTTGCAGCCTTGGCGTAAAGCGCTTTTTCTATCAAGTTGTTCAAAACCATAGCTCTGCGAGCCATTGCGCGGCGCATAGGATGAATTTTTTCCCGCTCAGCCAATATATCTTTTTCAGTTATAAACGCTTTGCCATTGATTGTTGCCAAAACCACAGAAGAATCAAGCGGAATATCTCCGTCTCTTTCCAGCATGGCTTTCGCAAGGATTTTGGCTCTGTCCAAGGGTTTAAGCTGAGGAGCTATTATGGAATCTATGTAGAATACGTAATATACTTGGGTATCTGGAGCGCGCAAAATAGGAGTGATTTTTTTTGCGCCAAGTTTGGAAACTTCTGCGTCAAGCTCTGGGAACATCCCTATATCCATAATAGCGTGTCCCTGCTTGACTAACGACATTTCCGTGGCTATTTTCGCAAATTCTTCTCTTTTGGATGCATTTTTGATTTTACCTGCTAAAACTGCAGAGTCTGCATCGGAAAGACTTAGCAGTTTGTATGCCGTTTTTGTTTTGAATTCGTCTGGATTGTTTTTGTAATATTCCTCAAGTCCCGGAGGTTCTATTGCAACAAGCTCAACATGGTAAAGTTTTCTCAACCGATCCGCTTCCGAAGATGCCATTGCGCGGCGGCAGCTATCTATAATAGAAGTTTTGTTGGAATCGTTAACCATTGCTGCCAAAAGCGGGTTTTCTGACAAAAACAAATCGGCAGCGATTTGCTCTCGCAAGCTTATAAAAGTCGAAACCGGGTTGGAAATTGTATCAGTATAGCGGATTTTGTTCTTTTTGTAGTAGTCTTGCAGCGCTTTGTTTGAGTGCCCCATGTTGATCACTAGGTAGAAATAAGAATAAATTTGGGCAAGTCTTGCGTCTTCGCCGCTTTCAATGTTTTGCTGAACATTGTTTTGCTCGCCGGCAAACAGCGAACGAGCGGTTTCTGCCATTCGTCTATCGTTTGCAACCTGTTGCAATTCTGCGGTCAAAGCATCTTTGCTGCGAATCGTTTCCTGGCGTATGGAGGCTAAAAACTCCGCATCGGAAACATATAGCGAAGAATTGCCTATTTTGGCTATAGCTTTTTCTTGAGGGGGTTGGCTGCAGCCGAATATGGCAAAATAAGAGGCAACGGCGGCAAGAACGGTAAAAATGTTACGCATGGTCAAACTCCTTTAGTTTTTTAAAGATTCCAAAGCTTCTTCTTTTGTCGGGTAAACATCTAGCAACTTGTTAGCACCAACAATTTCAATGATTTCAAAAACATTCTCATTTGGGCTTGCTATTTTGAAAGAGCCTTGCTTTGAGATGAGCATTTTTGATATTCTCAATATGGTTCCCAGCCCCGTGCTGTTTATATAACGGAGTTTCGAGAAATCCGCTATCAAATGCACCAAGCCTTCAGTTTCGGCCAGTTGCTGTACGAATTTTATCACATCCTGTGCGTTTGAGCTATCCAAATCTCCTTCAAGCGTGAGCAAAAAACATCCTGGCAGCTCAGCTATTGGAGAAGAAGTTATTTGTACTGTTTCATCTAGCATGCTATACCTCAACGATTTTGGTTACTTGCACAATAATTTCTGTTTTGCTGATATCCAGATTTACCGAGTTAGAAAGCATTTTAATCAAAGGAATTCCTCTGCCTCTCGGAGAATCCATATTTATTTCCGGATTTTTGTATTTGTCAATCAGAGTGTTTATTTCTGTTTCATCCAGCATGCCGCGCGAATTTTTTACGACCAGAACGATTTTTTTTCTGCTTATGGCAAAACCGGCAAAAAAGCTTCTGCTATCTGAGTCTGAATAATCCACTGCATTGTTTGCGAGTTCGTCTATTATGGTTTCTATATGGAAAATGAGTTTGGCTTTGAAGCCTTTTTTTGCGAGAACCGAACAGGCCAGCCTTCTCAGCAGCGTAACGCAATTTCTCTGCAATGGCAGGGTGAGCGAAAACTGCTCTTTTGAACCCAAAAAATGAAAATCTGCTATGGCGGTTTGCGGAGTGGCATAAAAATGGAAGACTCTGTCTAGGCCCATTATGGACAAGCGGTCTTGCAAAAACTGAGACGCTGAGCATATTGCCAAATCTCCGCCTCGCTGCTGCAGAGATTTGCGGCAGCCCATAAGCGTACCAACAAACGGAGAATCCATAAAGTTTACATTTCCCAAATCCACGACCACAAACAGATTGCCTTTCTCAATGCATCTGTCAACTGCGCTTTTAAACGGGACTATAGCGGGAATATCCAAGGGACTTGTAATGCTTATAACCGCAAGCCCAGGCTCTGAAGAAGAGACATTTAAACCTTCCAAAAGAAAATCTGCAGAATTTGAAAGGGTCATTGCGCATCTCCCGAATGTTGCAGGCTTAAAGACGCTTTGAACACTTTCTCTTCTGTAGTTTGTATTTGCACCTGAAGACCTTTCTCAGAAGTTTTGCCTCTAAAAGAAATAGTTGGAAGGGCGTGCAAATGTTTCTCTTTTGGAATTATGGAGTAAAACCATCGCAAAGATTCTATGCTTGCACGTTCTGAGAATTCTGCGCTGAAGTCAAAATTATTGAGAAAATCTTTTAAAAAACTTTGAATGAAAGGGATGTAGTCCCTATCTGCTGGAAATTCAATTAAAAATTCTTTTTCAGAAAACATCGTGGATAATATAGAAAATTATATATGTCAGGCTGCTTTTCCGCTGACTCTGTAAATAAACGCCAAAACTCTGGCAACGGCTTCAAAAAGCTCTGTTGGGATTGTTGAAGGAACCGAAACCTTTGAGAGCAGGGTAGCCAAGTGGTCGTCTTGGTGTACCGGGATGTTGTGTTCCTCCGCTTTTTCTATTATGCGCTCTGCAAAGGAGCCTCTGCCAGAGGCTACCACCATAGGCGCTTCAGGTTTTCCCAGCTCGTGTTTCAGGGCAACGGCTAGTTTCATTTTGCTATCTGAGGCCAAAGAACACTATAAATCCGAGAATCAGGGCAAAGAAAGAAATCAAGTGCATGCGCCAGGCGATTTTTGCATTTACGAGCGGCTTGGAATCCCCAAAACGGCCTTTCCATTTAAGCTGAAAGTGGTGATGTATTGGAGCGCGCAAAAACAGTCTGTTTTTGTCTGCGTATTCCCGACCTCTAAACCGCTTATTCAATTTGAAATGCCCTATCTGCAGAACCACAGACATGGCTTCCATTAATATAATAATGCCGACCAAAGGCAAAAACAGCGCCGCTTGTACGAGAATGAACATTATGCCTAGCAACGCTCCAAAACCTATGGATCCGGCATCGCCCATGTAAATTTCGGCTGGGGGGCTGTTATACCAAAGGTAAGCCGTTAAAGCTCCTATTGAAGCCATGGCAATCGGGAACAATTCGTCGCAGCCTTTTAGATATGGAATATGCATGTGATAGCTGAAAATAGCATTGCCGCTCACGTATGCAACCGCTCCTACAAAAAACATTCCGGTTATGATTGGAACGCTTGCGAGGCTGTCTATGCCGTCCGTGAAATTTGTGCCGTTTGCGCTTGCTGCAACAACGAATGTGATAAATGGTATAAAGAGCCAGTACGGCAAATATGGATGCCAGTAGTTGTAATTTACAAAAGGCACGTATAAGTGTCCTGTCAAGTCCGGTATAAATTTATAGCAAAGGCAGGCGATTCCAAAACTGAATAGAAGATAGAGAAAGAGCCTTGTGGTGGAGCTTATGCCATCGGCTTTTTCTTCATAATCTTTTTTTGAAGTTGATCCCGATTCCACAAGCCTTTTCTTGAAAATCTTTGCAATATCGTCTATTGCGCCAACTCCAGAATACAGCACTAGAACAGCAAGGGCGGCTATGGAGTATCCATTGAAAATAACCGTTAGGCAGGAGACTATCGCGACTATGATAACCAGCAGCAGGCCGCCCATAATTGGCGGGGAGTTTTCTTTGAAATCCGATGTTGCGCCTATTTTTTTCAAAAAGGCGATGTAACCCGGCATGATTAGGAATACAGCCAGAGTTGCGAGTATCGCTGCCAGCCCGGCCCTGAAAAGGCGGCTGTCAAAAATCTGGTTTCCTGTAAGTTCAAAAAGGTATTGTGTTAGCATTTGGAGTCCTTATGTTTTGCTTTCTCCGCGCATCATTATTATTTTACCCGTACGTACAAATTCAACTATTTCAAATTTTTTGCATAAAGATAGCATGGCTTCTATTTTGTCTGAGTTTCCCGTTACTTGAAGTATCATGGATATTTCCGTCATGTCAACGGTTATGCCTTTGAAGTGGTCGCAGAGCTGCAGGAGTTCTGTTCTCTCTTCCGGTTTGCAGCGAACCTTTAAAAGCACGAGTTCTTTTTCAACAACGTTTTGCCGAGTGTGGTCTTTTGCCTGAATTACGTCCACAAGTTTTTCGAGTTGCTGAATTATTTGAGCCAGCGTTTCAGGGTTTCCGCGCGCGACTATGTTCATGCGGCTAACGGAGTTGTCCAGAGTGGGCGAAACAACCAAGCTGTCTATATTGTATCCGCGCCGAGAGAAAACCAAAGCTATGCGAACAAGGGCGCCTGGTTTATTTGAAACTAAAATGCTTATTGAATGAGCCGGAAACATATAGCTTATCTCCAAGTTGAAATTAGTTGAGAGTTGAGAGTTGAGAATTGAGAGTTAAATGCAGATTTTAATAGTTCACTCTCCACTCTCCACTTTTCACTTTCAACTAAGAAATGTATATCTGCATTCATACTAAGTGCCTCCTGTTGGTTTTTCCAGAATTTTTCTCGGTCTTTCCGTTAAAAGGTCGTCAACGGAAGCTCCAGCTGGAATCATTGGGAATACGTTGTCTTCCTGTTCGCATATGCAATGAATAAGGACCGGTCTATCGTTTATTTCCATCGCTTTTTCTATTGTGCGTTTTGCATCTGCGTTGCGGCTAATGCATAATCCTTCTATATCGTAGGCTTTGGCGAGCTTTACGAAATCGGGGTTGTTTTCCAGTTGCACGCCTGAGTAGCGTTTGTCGTAGAACAGGTCTTGCCATTGGCGAACCATGCCAAGAAAGCGATTGTCCATAACGAAAATTTTAACCGGCAAATTATGATTTCGCGCAGTTGCAAGCTCGCACAATGTCATTTGGAAACCGCCGTCTCCAAGAATTGCGCAAACCGGAAATCCGGTTTTGTTGCCGATAACGGCTCCGAGCGCTGCAGGGAACCCGAAGCCCATAGTGCCAGCTCCTCCTGAATTCAAGAGTTGCCCTGGATAATCGCATTTAAAGAATTGCGCAGTCCACATTTGATGCTGTCCAACATCAGACACGACTATTGCTTTTCCGTTAGTGATTTCGTGAATAGTTTGAACTATATGCTGTACCCTTAGGCCTCCTTGCTTTGGGTAGCTCAGCGGGTATTTCTTTTTCCAAGATTCAACTTTTTTTAGCCATGCAGCAGAATCCAGTTTTTCCGTGAGCGGCAGCAATTGTTCCAAAACGTTTTTTGCATCTCCGCACAGAAAGTGCCTTGGTCTTATAACCTTGCCGTATTCAGCGGGGTCTATATCTATGTGCACAACTTCGCATTGCTTTGCAAATTCGGAGAGTTTTGCGGTTATGCGGTCATCGAATCTTGAGCCTATGCTTATGAGCAAATCGCATTCGTGAATAGCTTTGTTTGCAGCGACTGTTCCGTGCATTCCTGTCATTCCGAGCGAGAGTTCGTGGCTTGCAGGGAAGACTCCGAGACCCAGCATTGTTGAGCTGACCGGGCAGCCTAATTTTTCGGCTAATTCCTTGACGGCTCTGCTAGCGCCGCTTATAGCGGCTCCATGCCCCGCCAGAATCAGAGGTTTTTTGGATTTTCTGATTGTAGCGGCAGCTTGTTCAACTCCTTCCTGGTCTGCTTTGCAGGGTACTTTGTAGCCGGGCAAATCGACATCATCAACAAATGGCGCTGTGCATGGCCCTGCGCTTATATCTTTTGGCAAATCTATCAGAACCGGTCCTTGTCTTCCGGAGTGCGCTATGTAAAAAGCTTCTTTTATTATGCGAGGCAAATCGTTTGGATTTTTTATCAGATATGAGTGTTTAACGGAAGCGAAGCTCATTCCGCTTATATCGCTTTCTTGAAAAGCGTCCATTCCGAGCGATCCGGTCACGGTTTGCCCTGTGAATATGACCATTGGGATGGAGTCCATGTATGCGGTATAGATGCCGGTGAGCGTATTTGTTGCGCCTGGCCCGCTTGTTACAAGTACGACGCCTGTTTTTCCTGTAATTCTTGCATATCCGTCTGCGGCGTGAGTTGCGCCTTGTTCGTGTCTTGTGAGTATCAGTTTGATGTCTGAGTCCAGAATTGCATCAAATATTGGGATAACATTTCCGCCGGGGTAGCCAAAAATGGTATCTACCCCCTCTCTTTTTAGGCACTCAATCATAGTTTGAGCGCCATTTAACGGTTTTGCTGCCATATTTTACCTTCAATAAAAACAAAATAGCCTAATTTGAAGATAAATATAGTAATTTTTTTACATATTTCTTCTGAATATAAGCCAGTTTTTGAAAAAAGGATCATCGAATTCGTAATTTTTGGGTTTTATTATGTATCCCAGTTTTATTAACCGTGCAAGGCCGCTGTAGATTGTGCTTTGGGGGAATGAAGTTACTGGCAGTTTACCTTGCAGGGCCAAGTCTATGAGGATTTTTTTGTCTGTTTTGCTGATTGTGTTCCAAAGCCGTTCGTAGTCGGTGTCGTGAATTGTTATTACCTGTTTTATGATAAGCGGCAGCATTTCCGTTTTATATCTCTCTTTTTCCAAAAACGCATAGCAATAAAAGGCGAGTTGCTGGGTGTAGTAAGGGTGTTGTTGAGTGAATTCCAGAATTTCCGTTGATAT
>WQSA01000012.1 GCA_009788135.1 Candidatus Fibrimonadales bacterium | reverse complement strand
GAGAATGGAGAATAATTTCCGCATATAATGGCTAAAATCACTCAAAAATAAGTTTTTTATTCTCAATTCTCCATTCTCAATTCTCAATTAAACCATGAAATATGAGTCAATCAGTGCTTACTATAGAAAATAAGTTTCAGATTCTACTTTACAGGAACGCGCAGAATTTGGTTTCCTATTTTCAATATGTATATTCCTGAGGCAGTTGGTTTTTGCGAGCCTAGAGGTTCGCCTTTGATTGTATAATATTTTGGAACATGGGCGTTGGCAGATTTTGCTATGGCTGGCTTGAAGGTTACCGATGTGCGTTGTTCTACTTTTATGTCTGGAATTTCTATAAAGCCAATGTTTTCGCCATTTTTGTATGAGATTCCGAATTTATCGTCTTCAATTGCCCAGAGGACTGTTGCATTTTCGGTTACAATTAAATTACTGTCTGTACCTTCAATGTAAATGAACGGACTTGCACCAGTTGGCTTGTTCCATGCAACTATGATGCAACTGTCGCTATATCCATATACACCAGATAGAATATCTGAGATACTGGCACCAGTGCCAATTATAATACCACTGGTTATAGTGAATGGCGCACCATATACGCCGCCGCCAAAAGCCGCAACATTGCCGCTTATTTTACCGCCGCTCATAGTAAATTTTCCATTCGCAACATACACGCCGCCGCCCCAACTATAACCAGCACCCCAATCCCATCTGTAGAGACCTTTGGGAATATTATCGCTAATTTCACCACCATACATAGTGAATGTGCCATCAGATAAATATACGCCAATGCCCATTATACTAGCGCCACTGTTATTATTCTCGCTGATTTTACCACCATACATAGTGAACGCGCCACCATATAAATATACGCCGTGGCCATCATTATTATTGCGTATAACAGCACCATCATTCATAATGAAAGTACCGTTTACACTTACCAAAGAACCGTTGCTCCCAAACAATACATTTTTGTCGCCATCAATAATTATATCTTCCAAAATAAGCGTTGCACCTTCAGGCACGGTGAATAAATCTCCACTTATGCCACGTTTTATAGTAACTGGCTCAGTTGCATTTGAGCTACGGATGGTAAGCGTTCTGCCTGCTGTTATGGGCGGAGGAATAGTTATAAGCTGGTCGAGCGTAAGATTTTGACTGACTTCAATAATCATATCATTTTTTGCTATAGCATAAGTCGCTATTCGATTGTAAAATTCTTCAACCGTTGTGGCTGTAACAGTAACGTTACCTTCCATTATAACTGTCACACTAGGAATCTCAACAAATCCTTCCCTATTGCCATTTATATTGCTTCTATAAAAAATCCCATGCTTGCCATCCTTAATTGCCCAAACCGCCGTTGCTGTTTTCGGCAACACTGTTAAAAAAGCATCTTGACCTTCAATATAATCATTAGATGGATCAGGATTCCTCGCTATTACAACGCCGCTTCCAGGAGGGCCACTGTTAAGATTATATGGGCCGTATATAACAGCGGTAGTATTTATGCCAATTCCAGACACAACTCCACTGTATATACTGAATGTTCCTTGAAATGCTCCTTCCAATACATACACGCCGTTACCGTAAGTAGCTGTATTCTCGCTTATTTCTCCGCCCCACATAGCAAACTCGCCACTGTTACCTACCAAATACACACCGCCGCCAAAAGCGGCTGTATTGCCGCTTATTTTGCCGCCGCTCATAGTAAATTTTCCATTCGCAACATACACGCCGCCGCCATTGTCTGCATAATTATTGCGCAAAACCGCGCCACTGAACATTTCAAGCGCACCGCCATTGCTTACCATTATAAGCGAACCACCGCCGCCGCCATCTCCATCAATAATTACATCTTCCAACTTGAGCGTTGCGCCAATGGACACTGTGAATAAATTTCCGCTTATGCCACGTGCAATAGTAGCGTTATTGCTACGAATTGTCAGCTTTATGCCAGGCATCGCTGGCGTAGGTATATATACAAGCTCTTCAAGCGTAATATTCTGGTCAAGCTCAATAAGCACGTCATTTTCTGCGGTTCTATAAACTGCTATTTGCTCATAAAAATCGCTTGCAAATGCTGTTGCCGCAAAAGCCAATGCTGCCGCAAACAAAGTTTTCATAAAATTTCCACACTGTCGGTAACGCTGCCAGAATTTTCAGAGCGTGTTACTATTACGGTAATCGTCTTGCCTGCATCCGCAGATTGCACTATATAGGAGCTGCTATTAGAAACTACAAGATAATATTCTTGCAGCATCCACTGATAGGAAATCGCTCCGCTGCCGCCAAGACCAGTTATGTCAACAGTAAGTTCTTCTCCAGCTTCAGGCACCCCAACTATGCTCACCGTTCCAGCAAGCGAAGGATAAACAACGACTGGCGTTGCAAAGCTTGTAACGCTTCCAGAATATCCATAGCAAGTTACAGTTACAGTAATTGTTGAACCTTTATCGTCAAATTGCACGGTATAGGTACTGCCAGTAGCACCGCTGATGTTGATTCCGTTTAGATTCCATTGATAGAAAACCGTTCCGCTAAAACTGGCATTTGCCGTTAGCGTTTGGCCTACCTCAGCAGTACCGCTTATATACACTGATCCTGTAAGTACGGGAAGAACTGTAGATGTTGCATAGCTTGTAACACTGCCCGTATTTTCGGAACGAGTCACGGTTACCGTAATGGCATAGTTTACATCGTCAGACTGAACGGTATATGTACTGCCATAGCCAATTACTGTGCTACCTCGCTTCCACTGATAGTAAATTGTTCCGCTACCGTAAAGATACATTGTATTTGCCGTTAGCGTTTGATCTACCTCGGCTGTACCTGCTATGCTAACAGTTCCTGTAAGCAAAGGATAAACAACGGATGCCGTTGCATCGCTTGTAACACTGCCGGAATTTTCTGAGCGAGTCACGGTCACCGTAATAATATAACCTACATCAGCATATTGCACAGTATAAGTACTGCCAGTAGCACCGCTGATATTGACTCCGTCTCGCTTCCACTGATAGGAAATTGTTCCGCTACCGTAAAGATACATCGTAATTGCCGTTAGCGTTCGGCCTACCCTAGCAGTATCGCTTATAGACACTGTTCCTGTAAGAGCAGGATAAACAACGGATGCCGTTGCAGAACTTGTAACACTGCCAGAATTTCCAGAGCGGCTTACAGATACTGTGATTGTTGAACCTACATCGGCAGATCGCACGATATATGCGCTGCTGTCAGAGCCAATTACTGTGCTACCTCGCTTCCACTGATAAGTAATTGTTCCGCTGCCGTTAAGAAACATCGTATTTGCCGTTAGCGCTTGACCTACCTCAGCAATACCTGTTATGCTAACAGTTCCAGAAAGCATAGGAGGCACTGTGGATGTTGGATTGCTGATAACGCTGCCAGTATTTTCGGAGCGAGTTACAGCTACGCTGATTGTAGAACCCGCATCGGCAGATTGCACGATATAGGTACTGCCTGTACCACCGCTTATGTTGACCCCGCTTCGTCTCCATTGATATGAAATCGTTCCGCTACCGTTAAGATACACAGTATTTGCCGTTAACGTTTGGTCCACCTCAGCCGTACCTGTTATGCTAACAGTTCCGGAAAGCGAAGAAAAGACTATGTATGAAGTTGAACCGCTTGTAACTCTGCCAGAATTTCCAGAACAGCTTACGGTTACCGTAATGCTTGAATTCACATCGCTGGATTGCACTCTATATGAACTGGCTGTAGCACCGCTGATGTCTGCTCCGGATCGCTTCCATTGATATGAACTTGTACCACGGCAATTAAGAGAGCTAATGTTTGCCGTTAACGTTTGACCTACCTCAGCTGTACCTGTTATGCTAACAGTTCCAGAAAGCATAGAAGGCACTATGGATGTTTGATTGCTGGTAACGCTGCCGGTATTTTCGGAACGAGTTACTGTTACAGAGATTGTTGAACCCTCATCAGAAGAAAGTACTGTATATGTACTGCTGTTAGTACCTACGTTTGTGTAGCCACGTTTCCATTGATACGAAAAAATACCTTTGCCACCAAGGCTGTTTGTGTTTGCCGAGAGCGTTTGGCCTACCTCTGCAATACCATCTATTCTCACAGTTCCAGAAAGCGAAGGAAAAATACTTATGGCGCTGGTAACACTGCCAGAATTTCCAGAACGAGTCACTGTTAACGCAATGTTAGAGTTTACATCTGCGGACTGCACTCTATAGAGCATACTAGAGCCAACCTTAACCGCGCCCCGCGTCCATTGATATGAAATTGAACCAGTGCCGCCAAGATTAGCGGTATTTGCAGAGAGCGTTCCTCCAACCTCGGCATTTCCACTTATGCTTAAAGTTCCTGTAAGCGGAGGGGCAAAAGGATTATCATCAGCCGATTCTGGAGCGCAAGAAGCAAAAAAAACGGCTAAAAACAAGATAATTACATATTTTTTCATGATTAACTCCTGCGGCCTAGAATAAATAAGTTACGCCAAAACCATATTGCCTAAGCGAACTCCTATCTTTAATTTTCACACTATTGTATTCAAAATCCTCAAATAGATTTGTCAAATTTGTAACATATTTAAAATCAAATCCTATATTTTTCATTATATAGCCAAATCCCAAAGCAAAACCAATATCAAATCCAACTCTGTTTCTAGCATAACGCTCATAATAATCCAGGTAAGAAACGCCAGAAAAAGCTCCTCCAAGTATAATATCAAACTGAGTGCCGGCAGTTAAATAAAAGAAATCTTTGATGTTGCCGCTGGGAACAAATTGAAGAAGAACAGGATTTAGTATAACCCATTCATATATTCCAGCTTTGCTTTTATATTCAAACAAAGCTCTATGATAAAACTCCAACCCTGTATTCAAGCTCAAACGATTTGTAAATGGAATTCTTAACACCAATCCACCGCCAAATCCGCTATTCCAATCAATATCTTCATCTATTTCTTTGTATCCAAAATAAAAATCATAAATATTCCACCCAAGGCGAATTCCAATCCTTACGCCGCCATCCCCGCTTTTACTATCGTCATCAGAGTCATCAGAGCCTCCAGCTCCAGACGCAGACATCTCGCCCACCGCAAAATCCAAACCCAATTTCAAAACTACATCTTTAAGCACTGCCGAAAGCTCGCTTGGGGATTCCGGAAATGCCTTTAAACAACCCACAGTCATTCCTATTGCCGTTACCTTATCGTCAGGATCCGGACCCGAATTGAAGGGAGTCTTTGGAATTTTGGCTTGCGCTTTTGTTTTTACCACGGCAATCGGCAAATCCTTAAAAAAATTCTTCGCATTGAAACTGGCGCTTTTTGAAAGCGATACCAACTCTGCCATGCAAGCTCCGGAAAGAGCGCTTGTTCCCATCCCTGCGCTCGCTCCCATAGCCGCAGGTTTAGCTACCGGTGCTGCAGCCGGTTTAGCTGCTGGTGCTGCAGCCGGTTTAACAGCTGAGCTAGGACTGGAGGCTTTGCTCGGACTTTTAATTTTCGCGTTAAAATCTTCTCTTGAGCCATCTTCGTGAAAAACAGTTGCCACATCGGACTTTCTTATAACATATACCGTCGCCCTCTGGCCAACCTTGTATCTTATCTCTTCAATGCCAACCTCTATCACGCTGGCTTTCTCTATTTTTTGCCCATTTAGCAGATATACAGCATTGGTGTCTGCAACTTCCCCTCTTTCCGCTATGATTGTTTTGAGCAAAGACTCAACTTTATCATTGGATTCAGGAAATTCCTTTAAACAGCTTACGGTAAGGCCTATATCTGCCATTTGGCTGTTTGAAGGGCTGTTGCTAAAAATATTTCTTTCCTGTATTCTTATATTTGCCGCTGCAATTGACAATTCATTTGCAAATTGTGACATATCGAAATCGGCTTTCTTTTTTGAAAGCGCCAGAATTTCTTCCGTGCAGTTTTTAGATAGCGTATCGGCAAAAGTCGCTGAAAACGAAAAACAGGCCGCTGCAATGAAAAATTTAACAATTTTCATAATAAATATAATATAGTAAATGCTATTTTTGGTTTTTCAAAACTGAATCGCTCTTATCTTCTGGGTTTTGTCGTCCAGGCGAATCAAATCGTCAACCACTTTGCGCAAGTTCGCGCTCACATCATTTAGGGTTGTCATAGAATCCTTTGCATCCGTCAACGTATGCTCAATAGCGCTGTGAGCTTCTTCCACCCTCTTTGACTTCAACGAAAATTCAGCCATTTTTGCCCTAACTAGCTTGGCTCGCTCGTTCATGCTGTCCGTAGCGGTGAAAACATCGTCCACATTGCGATATGCATCGTTAATATCGTTTGACACAAGCTTTATGTTTGAATTTATGTATTGCAAACTCAAATTCATTTCCGCTATGCTGCCTACTATGCTTTTTATTGAATCCCGAAGCTCCAAAGCGTCTGTGCTGTTCTGCGCATTGCGAGACTTTTCATCTAGCTCCTTCATCGCATTGCTTATTTTAGAAATAGAAGATTTTATGTCGGAAGTACTCTCCGCAACGTCCGAGGCCAATCTCTTCAGACCATCCAGATTTATGTTTATCTCTTCTATGCCCATAGCCATGCTGCCCACATTGTCAATCACGTCTTTGGAAGAAACCGCCATTTCCACCGTGCGCTGGCCAACCAGCTTGGCATCGTAATCAACTATGTTCAGCATATCCTTGCAAGCACCGCTCAAATCAGAAACCTTGTCTGCGCTAATGCGCACGTTCTCAATAAGAGAGCCTACATTCTTAATCACGGCATTCAAATCCTCTGCAAAGCTTTTTATCTCCGGCGAAGTAGCAACAACTTTGAATTCTTCAAAACGAATGCCTTCCGTTGCCAAACTGCGTATATAAGTGGACAAATTGTACAAAGGAACGGCAAAAGACCTCATTTGCCTGAAAATAACCAATAAACCTATTAAAAATGAAACAAACGTTATGCCAAGCAGGTTTCCCATCAATGTCCAGCGGCTGTTGTTGAATTTGTTTGCAAAATATGCAGAAGAATTGCGAAGCTTGTCCGTGTAGCTTCCCTTTGCCACTACCCAATCCCAGTCTGCAATGTAAATTCCCCTCGCCATTCTTTCAACGGGCTCGCAGTTCAAGCAAGGCCTTGAATATGTGAAAGTTACATAAGAGGTATCTTTTGCACGGGCTTTTTCCATTATTTCTTTCGCAAACTTTTTGCCGCCGGCATCTTCCATGTCAAGCACAGTTTCGCTTTGCGGCAAAATATTGCCGAACTCGTCCCGGAACAAAACGGCATTTCCCGTTTTAGCATCGTAAATAAAATAAAAACCGTTGCGCAGAATGTCCAAAACATTTTTCTTGTAAAAATCCGTGCTGTCCGGGTATCTACTGGCCAAAGTCACTTGAGAATAAATAACGCTTCTGGCAAAATCAAGCCAAGATTCAATGTAACTTTCTTCATTGTCGCTCAATATCTCATTAAATTGAACAACGCTTTCCCCATCAGACTGCTTTATAATAGAGTACACCAATAAGCCATTTATTAGGGCAAAAAGCAATAGCACTGCCACCATAGAAAGCATTATTCGTTTATAAAAACTCATGGAAGAATAAATATAGTAAACGACCAAGCCAGTATTTTCTATATTCTTAATCCGCAAGTTAGGAGAATAGTATGCGTTCATATATAATAGCCGGAAACTGGAAAATGAACAAAACCGTTGCCGAGAGCGTTGCTCTCGCTAAGGAAATTGTTGAAAAAACCAAAGGCATTTCAAAAACGGAAGTGGTGATTGCTCCCACTTATTTGGCAGCGGCAAAAGTCGCAGACGTGGTAAAGGGCAGCAATGTGAAGCTTGCAGTCCAAGATATTCACTGGAAAGATCAAGGAGCCTTCACCGGCAAGGTCTCCATAGACATGGTAAAGGAAATTGGCGCGGAATACGTTATAGTAGGGCATTCCGAGCAAAGGCAGTACTTCCACGAAACCGACGAAACCGTTAATTTAAAGGCGAAAAAGGTTTTGAGCGCAGGCTTGAAACCCATTATTTGCATAGGCGAGACTCTGGATGAGAGGAATGCCGGCAAGCTGGAAAGCGTTTTGACAGCCCAGATTGAGGGTGCATACAAAGACATCTCCGAAGGAGACGCTTTGAAAACGGTTATCGCTTACGAACCGGTATGGGCCATAGGCACAGGCGTTGTGGCAACGGACGATCAGGCTCAGGAAGCTCAAAAATATGTTCGCTCCCTAGTGGCCAAGCTATACGGCGAGTCTGCATCGGAGGCTATCCGCATTCAATACGGCGGAAGCATGAATGCTGGCAATGCGGCCGGTCTTTTGGCTCAAAAAGACATAGACGGCGGTTTGATTGGCGGCGCATCTTTGAAAGCCGATACATTTTTTTCTATAATTGATGCTGCGGAAAAGAGGTAAAAATGGGAACTATTTTTTGGCTATTGATTGTTGTGCACGTGGCATTATGCGTTTTGCTCATATTGCTGGTTCTCGTGCAAAACGATAAGATGGGCGGATTGGCCGGTCTGGGCGGAATGACTGCGCAGTCTGCGTTTTCAACGGCAGGAGCAGCGACTTTCATTCAAAAGCTTACTCGCTACGTGGCTTTTGCGCTGTTCGTGGTGGTTTTATCGCTGGGCATAATGGCTACCAAGCAGGCAGCCGTTGTGGGAGGCTCGGCTTTGCAAAAAGAAGCGATGAGCACGGGGCAAGGCGCAATTTTGAATGACAATTTCAAAATCGCTCCAGCAGAAGAAGAATAAAGTTAGCGGTCGTGGCGGAATTGGTAGACGCATCAGCTTGAGGTGCTGACTCCTGAAAGGGAATGAAGGTTCAAGTCCTTTCGACCGCATATAATGAGTGAAGCAAAACCTGTTAGAGTTCGCTTCGCGCCAAGCCCAACGGGTTACCTGCACGTTGGAGGAGCGCGGACTGCTATTTATAATTATTTATTTGCCAAAGCCGTTGGCGGGACCTTCTACCTGAGGATAGAAGATACAGACCGCAAAAGATACAATGAACAAGCTCTGAACGATTTGCTGAGAGATCTTAAGTGGCTGGGTTTGGACTGGGACGAAGGCCCTTTTTTTCAGAGCGAACGGTTGGAAATTTACGGCAAAGCGGCTGAGCAGCTTGTGGAAAGCGGCCATGCCTATTATTGCTTTTGCACGGAAGAGCGCTTGCAAACTTTGGAGCATGGCTACGATCGCCATTGCAGAGATTTAAATCGCCGGCCCGCTGCGGACGAAAAGTTTGTAATCAGATTTAAATCGCCGGCAGACGGCATAACTAAATTCCACGATTTGATAAGAGGCGAAATAGAAACCCCGAACAAAGATTTAGACGACCTTGTTCTTTTGAAAAGAGACAAATTCCCAACCTACCACTTGGCAAGCGTTGTTGATGACCACGAAATGCGAACAAGCCACGTGCTGAGAGGCGATGAATGGATAAGCAGCACTCCAAAGCACGTATTGCTATACAATGCGTTTGGCTGGGAAGCCCCGTTGTTTTGCCACTTGCCCGTGATTTTGGCGCCGGGAGGGGGAAAGCTCTCCAAGCGCAAAGGTGCCGCATCCGTAGGGGATTTCAGAGACTTGGGTTATTTGCCTCATGCACTTGTGAATTTTCTCTCTCTTTTGGGATGGAGCCCAGGGGACGACAGAGAAGTTATGAGCTTAGACGAAATGATAAAAGCGTTTTCGCTTGAAAGAATTCACCCCAAGGCTGTGGCTTTTGACGAAAAGAAGCTGGAATGGATGAATGGAATGCATATACGGTTATTGCCGGATTCGTTTTTTGCAGACGAATTGAAGAAGATTTATGCGGATGAAAATAAATGCGCAACAGTTGCAACTCTGCTAAAACCCCGTTTGAAATTCATGACCGAATTGCCGGCGATGTCAAAATATTTTTTCGAGCGGCCGGAGAAATGCGAAGACGAGAAGGCTTATGCAAAATATTGGACTCAGCAGAGCCCAGAGCATATAAAGCTCATTGCGAATGAGCTGGAGAAAATTGAAGAGTTCAACATAAAGAATATTGAAACTGCGTTTATGAAAGTTTGCGAGGAAAACGAAATTAAGCTGGGCGCGCTGGCTCAACCTGCAAGGCTTGCGGTTTGCGGCGTTGGCGCAGGACCAGGATTGTGGGAAATTTTAGAATGTTTGGGCAAGGACGAATGTATTTTCAGGTTGCGCCGTGTCAACTGATGCCTCGCTTTTTCCATTGCATTTTTGGGACAGCGAAATATTCTGCGAAAAATGCGAGCAGATAAGAAAATTCAAAATATTTTCTCAGGAAAAATACGACAAAAACTACAGCAAAAGCGAGATTCCCCTGAATACGCCTCTTTTTTGCAAATGCACGCATTGCGAGAATACCATGATTTGCGCCACAAACGAATTTGCAGAACTGAAGGAAGATCCAACTTTTGGGCTTTGCAAAATTTGGGGGATGGGAATTCTGGAGGCTGGCGACTGGGTTTATCATCCAAAGGAAAAACTCTGCGTAGTTGACGGCGTAAACAGAATATCCGGTTCATTGCCGCAGATAGTTCTCAAGAATAAAAAGAATAAAAAGATGGAAATTCAGCTTGAATCTTTGCCTTCCGGCGACCATAATATATTTTACAGGCTGCTTCCGCAAGATGCCCCGCAAGCTCTTATAGGAGACAATGTTTATCATACGGAAACCAAGCAGATTGGCATAGTTGCAGGATTGAAATTCAATGGCGGGCAAACCATTATTATAAAACTCGAAGACGGGACTATTGAAAGATGCCATTGCGAGAAAGAGAGTCATTATTTAACGGATGAGTTCGTGGAGAAGAATGTAAAATGGCGGTGCAAGGATTTGTCGTACTCGCACAATTTGCAAATCAATTCCCATTCAAAAGTCTTATATGTCAATTGTTTGCTTCCGAATTTCAATGCCGTATGCGAACTGGAAAAAATAATTTATTCCATTCCTCAAGCCCGTTGTTTTATTATGCACGTGATTATGGAAGAAACCGATCTCAGATCAGAAGACTTATACAAAGAATTGCTGAGAAAAGACATATACATCTGCTGCAACAGGATTGAATTTAAAAACAGCGAAGCTTATATAGCAGGTTTTTGCAAAGACAGGGATACACCACAGAAAATTCACAAGGCTTTGCAAAAGTTCCCCATAAAAAAAATAAATCTGGACATCAAAATGCGCCCTGATATAAAAAACATAAAAACCATAAACGAAAACGACAAGTTTATAAAAATAAGCAAAATAGGAAAAAAAGTTCACATAGACGGCTGGGTTAAAAGCGAAAAAGAAAAGAAAAAAGCAAATCTGAAAGCGTTTTTTAGCTGTTTCAATTTTAATATAGAAAATCATATTTGGGTAATAAATTGAAATTAATTCTGCTTCTCGCTTCCCTTTCTTTTGCTAGCGCATTGGAGTATGCTTACCAGGCGGAATACGGCAAAGCGTTTAGCGAAATTTCGGAAAGCGATTCCAGCGCATGCGTGCTAAAGGGAATTGTTTTGGTCACCCGTTTTGACGATTTGGGCGATGTTATGGATTTGCATTCCGCATTGTCAATTTTGAAAAACTGCAAAACTACAAGTTTTTGGGAGCCTATGCGCCGTTATAAAATAGGTTTGATAAATTCAATTTTGGGAAACACTTTTAAAAGCATTGTGGAAACGAGAGGCGCGGCTATGATTTTTGAAAAGCGCACCGATATGGATTCTAAAGCGTTCTATGCTATATACGCTTATTATGCGCCATTCGCCAAGTTTAAACAGGAAGATTTGAAAAACGGATTTAAGCACAGCAAAACTTTTTCCTTTGTTTTTGGAAATTCCTTGATATGGATTCTTTACGAAGAAAAAAAATACGCAGAAGCTTTGGAAGTTGCAAACGCTTTGCTAAAACGCTATCCAGAGCATCCCACGCTTTTGCAAACCAAAGCGGAAATGCTTTTTTATGTTGGCGAAACTGAAGAAGCCATAGCGATGTTCAAGCAAAGCGAGCAGCTTTATGCAAAACGCGCTCCGAACAGCATTCGCTATTGGTGCGCAGTCTCGCACTTGGCAAAGATGACCGGAGATGCGCTGTGGAAGGAAAAACTTAAGAGCAAAGAATACAATGCCATAAAGCAGTGGATGCCTAAGATTTAAAACCCGGCCGTTATACCAACCGATAATTGACCCAGCCAGTGATCTCCAAACGCTTTGCTTAAAAACTGACCTGGGCCCTGACCAAGCAAAAGCCTGATGTCTATGCCCAAATGATCGCCCACTATGCGAAAACCACATATAAACGAAAACGAAGGATCTCTGGAAAGCCCTTTGAAATCTTCTATTGTCCATTCTCGAACTTTAATCGTTGCATAATTGGGAAGCTGGGCCAACGCGCCGATGTAAATGTTATTGAAACCTACGCCTACGGCAAGGTCCATTGTTGTTTCTTCTATATGGTAATGCAATTCCTGCGGATAACCTTCATAAGCTCTGAAAGAATACAACGCATCTGCGAAGAAAAATAGGTTTCCTTCGTATTCCATAAAATTAACCTTTCGCTCAAATATGGAAAATGTTACGCCTCCTGAAAAAGTATAGCCAGGCGGGTGCGAATCAAGGTTTTCTTCCGAAAAGAAAAAAGTTCCTCCGCCAAAAAAGATTGGCCAAAAATAGTAACCAACCCCAGTCTTCGACTTCTTTTTAAATGCATTGTCAAAAAATTGCGCATGGCAAACGCTTTGGCTTGAGAGCAAAAGCGCAAAAAAAAGCGCAACCAGGAATTTAATTCTCATTTAACAGGCTTCCAATGGTAATCATGTTACTGGTGCTGATATCTATAATAGACATTCCATCTGTGAATTGAAATCTTTCATGCTTGTATTTTGTGCAAACAACCAGACTCTGCGTGCGATACGGCTTGCCATTGGCATTGAAATAAACAAAACCATGCCCATTTGGAACTTCTTTGGTTAAAATTCTGCCCAAATCTATATTTCCAAGCTCTGCTCCGTTCCATACAACATCAAACAATTGCACGCTGGAATTGTTTTGCAGAGAAAGTTTGGTGGCTTCCGGCACTGCTTCTATTTCTCCAAAGTAACAGGAAGCTATTAAAATGCAGCATGCGAGCAGAATTTTTTTCATATTTTTTGCTCCCCTGCCGGTATTACTTCGGTACCGTTAAATTCAAAAATATATATATAACCGTTCTTTGCCGTAAATTCCGGAATGGGATAATAGTTGTCAATCTGCTGAAATATGGTGTATTCTGAAATTTCACCTGAATTTATTTTGTAAATCCCGGTTTTTCCGCTTGGCACGGAATGTTCACCGTTGATCTGTACGAAAACAGTTCCATACCTGCGAAATTCAATGGGCATGCCTGAAGCGTTAAGAACTTTAAAAAAGGCTTCCGAGCCCTCCAATTTCTTTGGCGACGGAATTTGAATAATGTATCTTTGCCCCGCTTCAATATTCTGCGTTATTTGAGCATCGGGATCTATGCCACCAGTCCAAAAATTTTCTCCTTCAATTAAATACCAGTATCTTACGCTGAAAACGGAGCCAATTCCGTAATTATTGCTTGGATAAAGCTCTGTAGAATATATCTGCCCAGGGGCAAGTTTATCCACTATAAGCGACCCGCTGAAAGATGTATGATAAATACTTATATGATAGTTTGATTCGTTATAAAATATAACTTCTGCCAAACTATCATAAGAAGTTTCATGACCGTGCTTGCCACATGAAAGGCTAAGCAAGGCCAGAAGCGATATGGCTATAGCGCAGCGCATTGCCAATTAAGTTACTGAGATATAAGCTGGTCGGAGAGATCACGTTTTTTACCTTCAGTTATAAATGCAGTATAGGCTGAAGGATCTTGACCGCTTCCTCTAACAGTAACGGCATATTCGTAGCCATTCTTGATTATAGGATACGTGTCTTGACCTTCAACACGAACTGGAACCATGACAACTCCATTATACAACTTTACCACTAAGAATCTTTCCACGCCTTCTTCAGAACCTGCTATTTCAAACATCAACTGCTCGCCGCTGCCAATAGCATCGTAGCCGTTTTGAGAATACAGGGTAGTGCTGCCAGCGTTTGTGAAATAAGCGCCCTGACCCATGACATTATTTGTAACTGTTATATATGCAACAGGAGCTTTCAGAGTTCCAACAATTTGTTCCCACGATAGACCATCATCATTGGGGAAACCGTAGGTTTGAACGCCGCTTGGGTTTGTGAGCGGACGAGGCGTGGCCATAACAGATTCAAACATGCTCGTTGCGTACAAAGTGTTAACTTCACCAGTTAAGTTGTTGAAGAACACATAAACAGGGAACAAGGTGATAGCGTCAGTGGTTTGAGTGTAAACCACTTGATTTACCTGCAGTCTTGGCAAATAGGCTACCTTTTCGCCTTCCGGGCTATTCTTGCGAAGCTCCATGCCAATGCGGCCTTTGTTCGTGACTTTAAATCCGTAATCTCCCGTGTATGTGAGATCTATTGTAATGCGATAACTTTTGCCTGCTCCATAAGTAGCCATTGCGCTATACTCTATTTTTGCAGCTTCAAGATTCAATTCGTTTGCATTGAACTCATCCCTGGAAATTCCGCGTATGACCATATAGCCGCCAACCGAAAAGTCATCAACGTGCTTGCTAGGGTCAAATTTTCTTGTGGCCCCAGCTCTTACGCCGCCTATAACGCTGTTGCGATTAGGGACTTGTCCGCTAAACAGCACCATGTCCTTGCTGGAACCGTTGAATATTTCAAGAGTTCCCGCTTTATCGCCGTCCCAATTGATGAGCGTTTCTGCGGAATCTCCGCAGCCTGAAAGTATGAATGCTGCACTTATGAACAGCAATGATAAGATGTGAGCTTTTTTCATGGTTTTTCTCCCTAGTTGATTAGGGCAATATAGTAATTTCAACCCTTCACCACAAGGTCCACCCTTTTCCTCGGAATCACAAAATCCACGCATAATGCAATCCACACGGAAACCGTGCAGGAAATCAACGGATTCCAGGGCCAGGAAAACACACCTTCCAGCGGAGGCACGTAGCTTGGCACAAAAGGAATTCCGTTAAACAGGAGCAAACTGAGCATTCCGCACGCAACGCCTGTCAAAACCGAGAACGAACGCAGATAAGATGCAAAGAACGAAAGCAAAAACAGCGCAAGCAAAGGGCCTGTGAAAAGACCTGTGAAAAACAGCGCATTCTTCAAAAGAGAACCAGCCTGAGACGCCGCCACAAACGCCGCGCCAGTACCGCAAATTCCCCAAAACACAATCCACAATTTTGCCCTGAACATGGATTCCTGACCAGCAGGCTTGCACAAAATATCCTTTTCCGTAGTGTTGCTGAGCGCATGCACTGCGCTTGAAATGCTGCTCATTGCCGCTGCATAAATAGCCGCTACCAGAAGCCCCGTCAATCCTGCGGGCAAACCGTTTACAATAAAATACGGAAACACATCGTTAACGCCAAGATTCTCAGGCAGAGGGCTCGCATTTTTCACCCTATAATAGATGAACAGCGCTGCTCCGGTCCAGTAAAACAAAAGCGAACAGACCACCCCCAAAACCATGGACAAAATGCTTGACCTATTGGCCGCCTTAACATCTTTGCAGCTCAAATACCTTTGCACAAACTGTTGATCGCAACCTCTGATTGCAATTTCCAAAACCGCATACACAATTCCAACGGAAAGCAAAGTCCTCGCATTTGACGGATCCATGGAAAGATTGAACCAATTGCTTTTTCCAGTCTCGCGCGCAATTGAAACCAATTCTCCAAAACCGCCTATTCCATTCACCAAAATAAACAAAGCGACAATACCACCGCCAAAGAAAACTCCGAACTGCATCACGTCTGTCCAAACAACTGCTTTGAAACCTCCATACCAGGTATATAATATAGCCACAACGGAAGAAATGAGAATTGCGGCCCACACCGGAATCTGCAAAATAGGAGCGAGAACCAAAGACGGAGCGAACAGCAAAATACCAGTTCTTAGCACAAGGTGCATAGCATAAAACACAGCGGCAATCCTGCGAACAGCACGTGAAAAACTCTTTTCCAAAAGCTCGTAGGCGCTCTGTATCCCGCTCTTTCTGAGACGCGGAATGAACAGCCAACCGATAACCAGAATGCTCAAAAAACTTCCGATATTTGTCATTATCAAAGTCATGTCCGCATCAAAAACATCAGCCGGAACGCCTAAAAAAGTAGTTGTGCTAACCGAAGTTGCAATCAAGCTTATGCCAATCGGAATCCACGGCATTGAACCGCCGCCCAGCATATAATCCTTAAATGAGCGATTGTTTCTGGCAGCCCACAAACCAATGAAAATCGAAAGCCCCAAATAGGCAGCAAGCACAATCCAATCTATAACGCCAAACATTATTCGCTCTCCTCAGCCATTTGCTGAAACTTTGTAGCAAGGCTAACGAGAAACAAAGTTTTTCCGCTTTGCCCAATGTTTTCCTCAAATTCCTTCAATTTATCTTTTGTCAACCATATTGGATGGCTTTTTATGGATAGAAATTCTTCGTTGTCCAGCATGCCTTTTGTAAGATTTATAATTTGACTTGAGAACAATTCAAAGACCGGTCCCTGTTCCTTCATTTCGCCTTTCATGGACAATACAAATTCTCCATGCCCAAGCATAGCCAAATGCTGTACATTCCATTGTTTTTTGAAGCCTTTCATTATTGACAAAAATTTTTCATAAACTGCCGCTTTGTTGCTTTTGTCTGCAGGAATGCATTTTAAAAATATAATTCCAAGACCATCGGTACTTTTTTTCAAATTGCTTATTTCTTTTTCATAGTGGCTCATAATTTCGCCAAAGCCGTTTGCATCCACTGCCGCCAGAGCATTTTCCTTTTCATGTTTGGAATTGTCTTTGCCTTGAATATCGGAGAGTTTCAACGCAGCGCTGGCTGTTATGCTTGTCAGCATAATTTGATCCGTCATGGAAACGGCTTTTTCATTTTTGCTTTCAAGCACGACTATCAAAGGATATGAATTGTATTGCGCAGGAGGCCTTACGGCAAAGAGCGAGCGGAGTTCCAGATTCTCCGGTTCATTTTCAAAAAATCTGCGCTGGTACGGATCCGTTGAGATATTTTTTTCATTGATTACCGAAACCTTCCCTACCAAAAGCTCATAAAGCAAACATTTCAAATGAACGCTAAAAGACTCCCCCTTGAGCTTTTCTTTCTGCTCGCCAATTACTTCTGCAATCTGCCATCTATCCTCTTCCTCTTCATGCGGAATGATAATAGCCAATCTGTTGAACCTGAAATTATCCTGCAAAAGCTGGGATAAATTGGATAGCAGATTTCCTTTTGAAGAGGAATGAAATAAATCTTCTATGTCTTTAAGCATTCCGCTGAACAGGCTATTTTGCTTATCCAGTTTATGATTATTGTCCAGGGTTCTAAGAGCTTCTTCCGCCAAGGTTGCAAGTTCCAGCAATTCTTCTCTTATTTTTTCATCAAAAGCGTATGAATCTGCGCTGTCTATGGTTATGTAGCCGTATCTTTTTCCGTTGCCAGAAACCGATGCGCCAATCATTGATTTTGCTGCCAGTTCTTCTGTATAATAAATGTCTGCGGGAATCTCATCCGTTCCATCGCAACTGAATGTTTTTTTTGAGAAATATCTATTGCCGTCTAACGGCACAAACAGACCGTAGCTAGCATGGCAGCTGCCATCGCTGTATTCCAGGGTAAAGCCTTCGCCTTTGAAATCCCAATAGCAAACGGAAAGGATTTCCCTTTTTCCTTTTTCCAGATGTATGCGAAAATTCGCAAGCAGTTTTTTTATAAAGATTTCTTTATTTATAAGTCCCGTTTCATAGCAAGTTTTTTCCTGTTCCATCCTTTTTATGGCAGTCCCTTCTTGCCCGAAATCGTTTATAAAATCAACGGGAACGCCTAGAGTATCAGTTATTCTTTGGGGATTGCCAGTAGGTTCTCTGTGCAGATTTCTGTAGTTATAAACCCATGCAAATAGGCAACCTAGAAAAACAGCAAAGCCAAGGCAAAAAAGAAAAGCTGGTATGGATATGGACACAAAGTGAATATAGAAAACTTATTTTCTATATTATGCGGCAATGCAAGAAGATGTTGTAATTATCGGTTCGGGGCCAGCAGGGCATACTGCGGCGATTTATTTGGGCAGGGCGGAGAGAAAACCGCTTATGTTCGAGGGATTTATGGCAGGAGGCATTGCCGCCGGCGGCCAGCTCACCACCACAAGCGAAATAGAGAATTATCCTGGGTTTGAGAATGGAATAACCGGGAATAAGCTTATGGAGCAAATGCGGGAGCAATCGCTGAAAAATTCTGTTCGCATAATTACGGAAACTGTTTGCTCGGTTGATTTTTCAAAACGCCCGTTTGAATTGACGCTGGATAGCGGCGAAAAATTCGAGGCTAAAAGCGTTATTGTTGCAACAGGCGCTACAGCGAAAAAATTGGATATTCCCGGAGGCAAAGAATATTGGCAAAAAGGCATTTCCGCATGCGCAGTGTGCGATGGCGCATTGCCTATTTTCAGGAATAAAGTCTTGGCCGTTGTGGGCGGCGGAGACACCGCTATGGAAGAGGCAGAGCATCTTTCCAAATTTGCGCAAGAAGTTGTGATAATTCACCGCAGAGACAAATTCAGAGCGAGCCAGATTTTACAGGAAAGAATAAAAAACAATCCAAAGATAAGAGTTATGTGGAACAGCATTCCTGTGGAATTGAAGGGGAGCAAATTCTTGGAATCCGCAACTTTGCAAAACACTTTGACAAACGAGAGAAGCGAGCTTGGAATTTCCGGTTTATTCTATGCGATTGGGCACAATCCAAATACGCAATTTTTAGGCGGCCAGTTGCAGCTTGACGATCAGGGATTTATAATAACGCAAGCGGGCAGCACAAAGACAAGCGTTGAAGGGGTTTTTGCAGCAGGCGATGTTCAAAGCCCGCGCCACAGGCAGGCTATAATAGCGGCAGGCTCCGGATGCTTGGCCGCTTTGGAATGCGATGAGTATTTAATCGTTTAACACTTTTCTCAATTCTCTGCTGGGTTCAAATACCGGCTTTTTCCCAGCTTCTACTTCTATTGATTCCCCAGTGCGAGGATTGCGAGCCTTGTAGCCGTTTCTGCTGCGAATTTTGAAACGGCCAAAGCCGCGAAGCTCAATGTTGTTGCCGTCGATTAAAGAACGCGCAACAGAATCCAAAAAACATTCCACTATCTTCTTCGTCTCTATCTGCGGCAAACCCGTTCTGGACGAAATTTCGTTAACCAAATCTCTTTTTGTAGTATTCATCGCTGCTCCCTGACTCTGTTCATTTCTGTTGCCGCTATCTTATTAAACGGATCTATTTTCAAAATCGCATCTAAATAATCAACCGACTTCGCTGTGTCTCCAAGCTTCATGTATGCAGAACTCAACTGCTGCATTATAGGAATTTCCTGCGGCATTTTTTCCAAAGCTATGCCCAGATGTTTAATAGCCTCCTTGTGCTGGCCATTCCAGTTCAATACAAGTCCAATGCGATAATTAGCTCTAATATGCAAAGAATCCTGATCTATTGTTTTTAAGTAAGACTCCAAAGCCTTGTGCATTTTTTGCCGAAAAACTCCCGCTGAACTGGTCTCGTTTGCCAAACTCAAATAAAGCTCGCCCAAATTGAACCATGTGTTGTAATCGTAAGGGTTTATTTCAAGAGCCTGTTTGTAAAGAGCCTCCGCCTTTGCATCTTGCTTAAGATAAAACTCCGCCATGCCAAGTCTCGCTATGTAGCGAGGCTCACGCGGCTTAACTTTCAAAGCGCGCTCCAAATAAATTTTGGAATTTCCATAGTCCCCCTTAGACATCAAATATCTGCCATATCCATAATTTGCTATTGGCGAAGCATCTTTGCTTTTCACGCACTTCAAAAAATGCTGTTCTGCGGCAGGCCGCCTTTTTGCATCTGGATGCTCTCCGATTATGGAAGCTTTTGTAGCAAGCAAATCCAAGTCATTGTTGCTTTGCATTTTTTCATCCAAAAATTCTATTGCGCCATCGGCATTGCCAGAGCGAAACATGGAAAGCGCCATGTTTATTGCAACATCGGTCTTAACCGTATCTTGCGAAACTATTCTTTGCAAAGCGGAAATCGCTTCCCCATACCTGCCAGCTTCCAGCAAAATACTTCCCCATTCTGCGGTAAGCTTTGGATCTGCTAAAAGAGAGCTTACAATCCTGGCTCCATGCTTGTATGCCAGCGTATAATTGTATTTGCTCACGTTTTGCCTCATCAACTGCAAGTGCGCTTGTACATCAAAATCGTCTCCTAAAGATACACTAGGCGTAGGCGCAACGATTTCTTCCAGAGTTTCTTCTACCTGATATTCCTCATGTTCCGGAACCTCGGGCGCTGCCGGCAAATCAAAATTCATTGCAATTGTATCGGGGTCATCTTTGGCTTCTTCGTTAGGCACAATTTTCTCAATAAGTCCCGTAGGATCTATGTGTTCTTTTTCAAGGTAAGCAAAAGCATACCATGCACCGGCACTTATAATAAGCAAAACAATCAAAGAAATTCCTATCTTCTTTACAAATTGTTTATCTTCCGGTGCAAGCCGCGAGAAAAATATGCTTAAAGGATTTGCCACAAATAGGAATATAGTATATTTCATAGCGGGCTTAATAAGCCCAAGTGTTTTGCAAAACGCTCCTGTGAGCAGTGCAGAAAAATGCGGAATTTTGGAAATTCGCTACGATTTATTCAAAGACATTGAGGAGTGGGGCAGCCTTTCGCAAAAAGTTTTTGAGCTTAACCCAAAAGCTCTCCGCCTTGGCACAATTCGCTTGGAAAAAGACGGCGGAAAATGGGAAAACGAGAGAGAAGCCGAGCGGGTCGAACTATTTAAAAAAAATTTGGATGGTTTGGATTGGATAGATTTGGAAAGAGGAATTGAGCTATCGCTGAAAAAAAAAATAATACGTTCGTGGCATTTATTTGATAGAATACCAAGCGAGCAGGAACTGAGCGAATTTGCCGAAGAATGCCTGAAATCAGGGGCTTGCGGCTGCAAGGTCGCTGCAATGGCGCATTCAAAAGACGAGGTTTTTCCCCTATACGATTTTGCAAAAAAATACGGGAACAAGTTCGAACTGTTCGCAGCTTTTGCTATGGGGGAGCACGGCAAGGAAAGCCGCATTCGCTCTCTGAAAGAAGGCGCGAATTTAACATACGTTTCTATAGGCGAAGCCCTGGCTCCGGGGCAGTTAAACGTGGAAGATATAATTTTCTAGATTTACCCTTCTCATGGATTTAAGAGAAAAGGTTTCGTTTTTACAGAGAATTGCAGAATATTCTATACGTTTCAGGCTTATAGAAGTTCTGATTGCTCTGCTGCTTTGCGTAGTGGCTCTATTCAATATAGAAGGCGTTTTGGCTTCGATGGTGATTCTTTCCGAGCATGTGAAGAGCCTTGCGGAAAATTATAAGCAATTTGATTTTAAAGAAAATCAGATTGTTCTTTGTGCGATTGCGACATTGTTTATTTTCAGGTGCATTTTTTTCGGTTTCAAAGGGGCCTTGCTTTGGTTTTTCTTTCTGATTTTCAACGGGCTGCTTCTCTTGGGGGTTTGGGAATTCAAGCATGCAACGCAAGTTCTTTTAGCAGGCTTTTTTATAATTGTGGTAACTCTTTTCTTTTTTATACGCAGCCTTGTTGTAAAAGCCATATTGCCGCTTGCTCTTTTGCTTTATTCCGGCTCTGCATGGATTTTATTTCTGGGGGCTTCAAATTTGGCATGGTTTGGGCTGGTTTCCGTTTTCTGCGCAGATACCGTTCATTTGGTTTTTTGCATAAAGGCTCAGCTTCGCGCAGACGAAAAGCATATTAAAACTTTGGAAGGCGCCATTGCAGATGGAGTTCGCAAAGTGATTCCTGTTAGTTTTCTGACCATTATTCTGTTAGTCGCTACGGATTGCGCTTTCCATTTTATGGGATTGCCTTTGTTCTGCGCCACAAATTTGACGAGTTCAATAATCATATATGTTTGCTATATCTTCTGGATGCCGTTTTTCACCGCTGCATTGCTCTCATTCTGTCCATTGGAGAACACGTGCGAGAAAATCCAGAAAAAATCAAAATAATTCGCAAGCCTGTTTCTTTGCAAAAATTTTCAAAAAAAATGCTTGCGGAAGGGAAAAGCATCGGTTTGGTTCCGACTATGGGAGCCTTGCA